>CAYXXL010000049.1:0-13068 GCA_964469025.1 uncultured Fibrobacteria bacterium | reverse complement strand
ATCGTCAGAGTCCAGGCGGCACCGCCAAGACGGCGGAGGACTGCCCGCGCACGCGCAGCCACAGGGATTGGCGGGTGCGCGGCACCGGAAGCGAACCCGAGCCGACCAGGGTCCGTTGGGCCCAGATCCGGCCGTCTGCGGACAGGAGCTCCACCGAGGCCGTCCCGCCGTCGGGCAGGCCCACCTTCAGGGTTTGTCCCTCGCGCCGGAGGGAGACCGCGCCGTTTCGCGCCGCTTGGGGCTGGACGGCGGTGACCACCGTCCCGATGGAGAGCGCGCCCAGATCCAAGAGGGCCGTGCCGGTGTCGCCCAGGAAGGTGAACTGGAGATAGTTGGTTCCGGTGTCCAGGGGGATGTTCCTGGACAGGGTCAGTGTTTGCCAGGAAGTCCATCCAGACGGCGCGACCACCAAGGTGTCGAAGGGAGCGTACGTCAGCGGACCCTTCTTCCAGACCACGACGGAAGCGGGATCCGGGCTGCCGTTGGCGGCGGCGATCGAAAGGGGAAGGGAGTCGGCGACCGCCGCCGACACCTTGTAGAGGGCCTTGCTGCGGGTGGTGGCGTGCCGCAATGAGGGTCCGCCCGCCTCGAAGATGGGACCGAGGCCCAGACCGACCAGGGGGCCGTTGAAGTCGTCCAGCGAGATCTGGGACGGCACGGGCGTGGCCACCACCCGCTTGGACACCACCTCCAGACGTTGCAGGCGGAGGAGGTCGCGTCCGCTGCCGTAGAACCGCAAGGTCAAGGTGTGGGCACCGGCGGCGATGGGGATCAGGCGCGTGCCGTCGGCCCAGCTCCAGGTTTGGACGCCGCCCGTGGGATAGACGCGGATGGAGTCGGCGGTCAGGCCATCGAGTTGCACCAGTATCAAGCCCCCGGAAACGTCGGCAACGCGGGCCTGGAGCCAGAGAGTGTCGGCGGAGGCCGCGTTCACCGAATAGGAGACGAAGTCGCCGCTGTCGATGGAAGACAGATCCTGGCCTCCCGATGCCTCCTGCGTGGGCTCGGTCGCGATGCCGTCGGTCACGGCGAAGGACGCCGCCGGGATGGTGCCGGGCACCGCGAGGACGGGCGGGGCGGCGAAGGCACCCTCGTAGGGGCAGACCGTGGGATCTGCGGCGCAATGGGCGCGGATGTTGTTGCGGACCCAGGTTCCGCTGGGAGAGAGGTCTGTGTCCGACCAGTTGCCGGTGTAGGAGGCGGTAGCCTTCAGTGCAGCCGAGGACTGGTCGGCATTGGACACCGACCAATTGCAATTGGAAATTTTCTGGGGATCCAGCCAGCTGGTGAACCAAGTCTGGGCCGGAATGGCATTCCCCTGCCCAGGAGTGAGACAGGTTCTGTTGTCATTGGCACCTGTGGCAGTATTGCCACCATTTGATTGGGACGCACCCCATTCTGTCACGAAAGCCGGAATCTTCTTGGACGCGGCGAGAACACCCTGGAGCGCTATGGTGTTGGAACAGGTATAGAAGTGGTCTGTATATGCTACGCTTCCGTACTTGGTGGGATCGAGTTTAGCACCGGCGGGAGCCGACAGGGTCCCCGACCATTGTGGCGTGCCCACGATGACCAGGTTATTCGAATACTGGCGGATGACAGGAATGATGGAATCGGCGTAGACAACAATGTCGCTCCAAGCCACGTCGACAGGCTCGTTCCAGATTTCAAAGATGACGTTGGGGAGGTCTCCATACTTCTTGGCCATCATTGCGAAAAAGGCCTTGGCATGTGGAATCGTGGGCGCGCTGTACTCGTGCCAGTCGATGATGACGTAAATGCCGTCAGAGATGACGGCGTCGATCACCGGGGTGATGCGGCGGATGGCCGCGGCGGAGTCATTGGGATACGCTCCATAGATGGGGCCTCCCGAGTAAAAGGAGTCCGTTATTCCCATAGGCACGCGGAGGATACTTGCCTGCCAATCAGAAACCAACCAGTCGACGGTGCCTTTGTTGTAAAAATCCGAGCCTTGGCTCCAAATGTCCCAGTACATACTCATCCCTGTGAGTTGCAAGGGGTTTCCAGTCGAGTCGACCACGGCGTTATTGGCGGCATTGATCTTCAATGCCCCGTGCCGAGCAACGATGGATGCGGCTTGGGAAGTGGCCATCCCCGCCAAGAGGAGGGCACCGAGGGTCCGGACGAGTCTCATGGATGTCTCCTGGGATCGCACGGATCCGCGGCAGGTGTGTCGCGGACCGTGGGCGATGGGTTCACCCGTCTGTGCGCCTCATCCGATCGGCAGTGGGTTTGCTGTTGCAAGCAAGTCAGATCAATTGGCCGTACAGCGAATTGCAAAAGCACTACAGTCGACATAGTCTGAGGCGCGGGTGCCAGCGCTGCCCAAAGACACATGAATTTCCACCAGAGATCCATCGCTCTGGGGAAACAGTGTAGCGGTATACCAACATCGTCATTGAATATGCGACATTAGGTCAGGCCGCATAGCGGACGTGTTGTTCCTGGAAGAGCGACTGGATTTTGGCGGGACTGGTCTTCAGTGAATCGAGGCACGCCGTCGCAATCGCCTTCATTTGATCTGGTCCAGTAACGGTCTTCCTTCCCAGGTCGCCCTTCAAGCAGTTCCACACCAGTTCGTCCGGGTTCAGTTGTGGCGAATACGCAGGCAGGTAGAACAGCTCGATCCACCTGGAGTGGGAATCGACGAATTCAAGGACCTTCTTGGACTTGTGGGCCGAATGCCCATCGACGATCAGGAAGACCTTCCGCTTGCGGCCCTCGACCAGTCGCTTCATGAAGTCGATGAGCTGATCGGATCCGAATCGGCCTTCATGCACCATCCAACAGAACTTGCCGTGGTTGTTGACCGCGGAGACGACGTTGAATCCAAATCGCGCTCCAGTAGCGACAACGACCGGAGTCTTGGCCTTTTCACCCCACGTCCTTCCCGAGTGGTGATCGGAGCGGAGTCCTGCCTCGTCCCCAAAGAAGATCTCGGCCCCTTGGCGCTTGGCCTTGGCGCGGATCTTCGGGTATTCGACCTCCAGCCATTTGGTCACGGCTTCAGGGTCTTGCTGGAACGCCTTGGTCAGTGGCTTCTGGAAGGACAATCCCAGATCGTGCAGGATCCGGGTGGCCGTGGAGATGCTCAGGCGGATTTCCCAGCGCTGGACGATGTAAGCCACGACCTGATCGACGGTCCATAGGGCGAATTCCATCTTCAACTGATCGGGCGTCTTGCCCAGGATGATCTTCCGAAGCGCTTGGCGCTTGCGGTCATCCAAGATGGGAGGCTTTCCAGGAGCCTTGTGGACTCCAAGCCCGGCTTCGCCCTTGGTCTCGTAGGCTTTGAGAGCGCGGTAGATCCAACTGCGATGACGACCAGCGATGCGTGCGACATCCTCGGGACTTTCTCCGGCCAACACCTGACGCACCGCATTGCGACGAAGGTCAGCTTGAGCATCCCTCCCCAATTTCCGTCCATCAGATCCAAGAGCCATGCATCGAATCTACGTCATTCTACTCGATGTCGCAATATTATTGACGATGTTAGTAGTAGGTCCCGGCCCCTGTTCGTGGTGACCCCCCAAATGCAAGGATCCCTCAAGTTTCCTACTTCGGCGGGACCTTGTCGCAGCGGCGGAAGCCGACGGCCTCGTAGCGGTTTTGGCTGAAGAAGCTGCGGGTGGTGCGGCCGCATTTGTTTTCGGGGCCGTCCGCGTAGGTGCCTCCCACGGCGTTGTGCGTGGACCCGACCGGCGTGCAGCTGGTTTACCGGGCATCCGGGGCTCCGATCCTGATTTCGTGGGACCTGCCGGACAGAAATCTGCCTGGAGCTCCCAAGAATTTCAACTGGTTCGCTACACTCACCCCTCTTGCGGCAAATCCAGACCCAGCTTCCCGATGTCGAATTCGCTGGTGCCGTCGGCATCCACGTCGGCCTGGGTGCTCAGGCCTTCCTGCGTCTCGTCGGATTTTGTCGTCTGCGGATCCCAGCGGGTGTCCGTGAGGGAAGCGTCGGCGATCTCCAGCCGGGTGGAGGCGTTGGCGGTGCTCTCCTGGAGTTGGATCTCGTCGAACTTCCGCAAGGCGTCCAGGAGGACGGCCATGGTCTCCCCGAAGATGTTCGGTTCCAGGAGCATGGGCTCGTCCTGGAAGCGGAAGATCCCGGTGGTCCAGCGGAGGATCTCCAGGAGCGCCTCCTCGCCCGATTTCTCTCCCGTCTGGCCGTGCCGCACGCGCCCTTTGTCGAACCCGAACACGGCCCTGCCCCTGGAACGGGTGATGGTGAGAAGTCCCGTCATGGCGCTGGCCTGGATGCTTTGCACCACGGACAGGAAGGGAAAGACCTCCAGGTTGCCCCAGATCCCGGGGCGAAGGATGTTTTCCAACTGCTGGTTGGAGGCCCGAAGCCGCCGCGCCAGAAGGCGGTTGAGCAGGGTTCCCAGGGATCCGTAGCGCGCGAGCAGCTCGTGGAACCGGTCGCGAGGGACCAGGACCAACGTGCAGGGCGTGGCGCTGCGCACGGTGTTGGACGTGGGCTGGCGGGTCAGGATGGAAAGCTCCCCGAAGCATTCCCCGCGCAGGATGGTGGCCACGCGGAGGTCGCCTTCCAGCACTTCCAAGGCGCCCAGGACCACCAGGTAGAGTTCGTTGTTCACCTGCCCGCTGTCCAGGACCACTTCGCCCGCCGGATAATCGCACCGGGTTCCCGCGTTGAGCAAGGCCAAGGCCACGGCTTGGGGCAGTTGCAGCAGGAAGGGCCGGTTCTCCAGATCGTGCTCCAGAGAGGCCGGATCCCAACCGGGATCGTCTACCGAATCCTCCCGACGAGCGCTCCAGGTGCCGGAGCAATCCTCCCAGGAGCAGTGGATGTCGCCTTCCTTCCCGTCGCGCAGATGCGTGCGCAACTTCAGGAAGGGCACCAGGCAACATCCCGATCCGGCATGGTGCAGCGCGGGAGGGCGGACCAGGAGCCTGTCGCCGGTGCGGTGCAACGGGCAGTTCGACAAGCTGGCCGCTTGCAGGATCCACGGGCCCATCGGCTTGTGGGTCGCAGGCTTGTGGGTGTCCGCCGTGGTGTCCATGGGAAAGCAAGATAGACCAGAAGGATGTGCCGGTCCGGCGCTACTATTGGTGGTCATGCGACTCTGCGTCTGCTCTGGTCCCAGGCCGCACAGCCGAAGAGGCAGGGTGGGAACCCACACGTCCATCGCTCGTCCGGACGGGTCGGTGTGGATGTCCCCCAACCAGCGGGTGGACAGAGGCCTTTCGGCGTGGGACATCCTGTGGGTGGAGGCCGGAGCCGAATCCGAATCGCAGCTGCGCCTCTTCCTCCAGGAGGATCGCCCCCCCCGGGAAGTCCTCGTCTGCGGCGCCTGCGGAGCGTTGATCCGGGGATTGACCTCCGGCGAGGCCGTCTACGCCAACGAGGTCCTGGATCCCCGCAAGGGGCCGCACCGACCTTCGCCCACGAGGGCCCTTTCCTTCAAGGCCGTCCAGGAGACCTTCGGTCCCGGCGCCCATTCCGGAAAGCTCCTGACCACCGAGGTTCCCTGCGTCACGCCCAGCCACAAGCTGGAATCGGGCCACGGATACGGAGCGATCGCGGTGGACCAGGACAGCGCGCTCCTGTGCCGACCGTGCGTGGAGCTGGACCTCGGCCACGCCGTGGTCCGATTCGTGCTGGACCCGGTCGATGTGGATCTGACCCTCGGCGCTCCCGGGGTCGAAGTTGCCTTGGCCGAGGGTGCACGGGACTGCGAGATGGGCCTGTTCACCCTGTTGGGCGGGCTCTGAACCCTCCCATTCCGCTCGAGCGGGCGAAATGGGAACCCTGAACCCTCCCATTCCGCTCGAGCGGGCGAAATGGGAACCCTGAACCCTCCCATTTCACTCGAGCGGGCGAAATGGGAACCCTGAACCGTTTCGGGACTCCTACAGACCGGCAGCCCTCGCGCACGACTCGTCGACGAAGATCGTGGACTCGCGCCCCGCCAGGACACGCGTCAGCGGCAAGGTCCGGTCGCCGTCCAGGACGCGCCGCAGGACGGAGGCCTTGGCCCGCCCCGTCACCACCACCACGAGGTCGTCCGCGTTTCCGAGCGCGCCGAGTCCCAGGGTCACCCGAGGATGCGGCGCCTTGGGCGCGACGGTCTCCAGCGCGAGCGAGGAGAGGTCGTCGAGTTCCGCGCCGCCGGGGAACAGGCTCGCGGTGTGGCCGTCGTCTCCCATCCCCAGCCAAACCTGCGGGATGGACGGAATTTGTCCATCTTCCGCGGGCACCAGGTCGCGGACCAGGCTTTCCAGGTGGACGGCGGTCGGCGTCCAGTGGAGGGCCTGCCGGGAAAGTCCTGCGGGATCCAGCAGCAGCCGGATGGCCACGGCCCAGTTGGACCCGGGTTCGGAGAGGCCCACCCGACGTTCGTCCACGGGGACGAACATGGTTGTCGGAATCCGTCCACCGGCCCAGAAGGGGAACAGCGATTCGAAGGTCGAGCCGCCTGAAATGGCGGTTACCGGCCCGCGCAGCCGCTGCCGGGTCGCCTCGCCCAGCGCCTTCGGGTCGGGAAGGACAACTATCTGGGGGTTCACGCGTGCGGAACCCAGGCGTGGTTGTCGCGGGCGATCAGCCCCTGGGCGGCCTCGGGGCCGTCGGAACCCGCCGGGTACAGGGCGATCTTGGACATGCCCGTGGTGGTGGACCACTTGTCGATCACCGGCTGCAGGAAGCTCCAGGACAGTTCGCATTCGTCCGAGCGCACGAACAGCGTGGCGTCGCCGCGCCACGCGTCCAGGAGCAGCCGCTCGTAGGCCTCGGGGCTCTCCTGGAACGCCTCGTGCCAGGCGAAGTTCATGGTGGTCCGCTGGATGCGCATGACCTGTCCGGGCATCTTGGTCCCCAGCTCGAGGAGGATTCCCTCCTCCGGCTGGATCTGGAAGATCAGGCGGTTCCGGGGCGGTTCCACGCCTGGGAGCGCGTTGAACAGGATGTGCGGGCCCTCCTTGAACGTGACCGCGATCTGGGTTCCCCGACCGCTCATCCGCTTGCCGGAGCGGAGGTAGACGGGGACCCCGGCCCACCGGAAATTGTCGATGAACAGGCGCAGCGCGACGAAGGTCTCCGTGTTCGACGTCTCGGGGACGTCGGGCTCCTCGCGGTAGCCGGGAACGGCCTTCCCGTCGATCTTTCCCCCCGAATACTGGCCCCGCACCACGTCCAGGTCCTCGCCGGAAAGGCTGAGCGGGCGCAGCGCCTTGAGGACCTTGACCTTCTCGTTGCGCACGTCGTCCGGCGAAAGGCTCGCGGGCGGCTCCATGCAGGTCAGGCACAGCACCTGCATCAGGTGGTTCTGGATCATGTCGCGCAGGAGTCCCGCGGATTCGTAGTAGCCGCCGCGACCTTCCACTCCCAGCGTCTCCGAGGCGGTGATCTGGATGTTGTCGATGTTCCGGGCCGACCAGATGGGCTCGAAGATGGGGTTGGCGAATCGGAACACCAGGAGGTTCTGCACGCCCTCCTTCCCCAGGTAGTGGTCGATGCGGTAGATCTGGTGTTCCGTCAGGTGTTCCAGGATGGAGCGGTTCAGCTCCTGGGCCGACTTCAGGTCGCGACCGAACGGCTTCTCGATGATCACCCGGGACCAGCCCCGACCATCCTGGTTCTGCCGGGTCAGGCCGGTGCGCGACAGGGAAGCGACGATGACGGGGAAGGTGTCCGGAGGCACCGAGAGGTAGTAGAGGACGTTGTGCGGAATCCCCAACTGGGTTGAAAGTTCGGCCAGCCTCCGGTCCAGGATCTTCACTCCCTCCTCGTCGTACCCGCAACGGCAGTAGTACAGGCTGTCGCGTATCTCGGAGGTTCCGGCACGCTCCCGGAAGGTCTGGTCGTTCAGGTCGGAGCGACCGACGCCGAGCACCGCGAACTTCTCCGGAAGCAGGTTCTGCGTCTTCAGTCGCGCCAGTGCGGGGAGGAGCTTTCTGTGCGCGAGGTCGCCCGATCCCCCGAAGATGACGACGAACCCGCCCTCGGAGACCGGCGTGTTGATGGCTTCCTGCATGCTTTTCCTCTGTTGCGATGTTGGGTTTTGCGGAAGATACTCGTTCCCGAAGTCGACAACCCCGTCAGGGCGGAGTTGGAAGTTCCTGGTCCGATCCGGCGGGAAAGGAGTCGACGGGCTCGGGACCCGGGGCGGCTTGCTTCGCGGGGGTCGAAGGCCGAATGGACTGGACCTGGACGGAATCCGGGCGGAATTGGAGGGAATGTTCGCCGACCAAGGTCGAATCGGCCGGTTCCGGCTTCCCCCCGAGGGAATCGAGAGTGTCGGAGAGGAATGGATACAGGGGCGCGCCCGCGAGCAGCGCGATCATCTTGTCCTGGAAGAGCCGCACGGGACGGGGGCTCCCGGTGAAGCCATTGCACAGGAACGAGAAGGCCAGAGTATCCCGACCGGGGCGAACCAGATATCCGGCAAGGTTCGAGACTCCATCCAGCGTCCCGGTCTTGGCCACCACCAGGGATGGATCGGGCAGGTTCTGGAAGCGGTGGCGCAGCGTTCCCTGCCCTCCGGTCGGAAGCACCGAAACCAGCCTGGTCCCGCCGCTCCTGGCGTCCATCGCGAGAAGTCGGGCCATCTGGCGCGTGGAAGTCAGGTCGTAGCGGGAAAGGCCGCATCCGTCGTCCACCAGCATGCGCGCCTGATCCACTCCCCGGGCCGCGAGCCAGTCCTGGATCCGCTTGCGCCCGGACTCGCGCGCCGGACCGCGGCGCCCCAGGCCGAGTCCCAGGAGCATCGCCTCGGCGAACGGGTTCACCGATTCGCGGAGACAGACGCGCAGAACCGGCTCGAGTTCCGGGCTGTACACCGCCCCGACGCGCGTCCAGTTCTTCCGGGATCCGAGCGAATCGCCCCGTGCTCGAACGCCGGTGTCGGATCCCAGAACCCGAACGCCTTTCGCCAGAAGCGCGGCCCGCAGCGCCTTGAGAGCCCTGGGTCGGGGTTCGGGCAGGGCGTGATCGCCGATCCGGTTCTGGTCCCAATCGAGACCCAGGACCGGGGCTCCGTATCCATCCCGGGAACTGTTGATGGTCCATCCCTGCGGCCACGCGTCGGGCCCGCGCCCGACGACCGTGTCGAGCGCCACCAGGTTTCCGTGGACGCGTCGGATGCCGATGTTCGACGCGGCCGCCGCGAGCCCGCCCAAACCGGTTCCGTCCGGCATTCCCAACGTGGGGTCGCCCCCTCCCTCCAGGACCAGATCGCCGTGGAGAACGGAATCGTGGACCGGACCGGAGGCCCAGAGGGTCGTGCGCCAGCGGAAGCCCGGACCCAATTCGGAGAGTGCCACGGCTGCGGTGAACAGTTTCTCCGTCGAAGCGGGAAGAAGTCGCGCGTCCGCGTCGTGGCGCCACAGAGGCAGGGTGTCGCCCAGACGCAGGATGAACGCTCCGAGGAGCCCCCCTTGCGAGAGGTAGTCCGCCTGGGCCAGGGAATCGAGCGAGGTCCAGAGCGTGGTGTCGGCACCGACGGGAAGATCCCGCCAGCGGGGATCGGGAGGCGCGGGGCACCGCGGCGGCGGCGGGCAGGGGTTGGAGATCACCAGGGTGTCCACCTTCCGCGGCGACCGCGTCGGGACGCGCATGTAGCGACCCAGCGAGTCGACCCTGTAGCTGGATTCCCTCCACCTCGAATGGGAGGCGTCCGAGGCGCATCCGGACAGGAACAAGGCGACCAGCGCCGGGCCGCGGGGAAGGTCGGTCATCGCAAGAGGATCCCCTCTGCCAATTCCTGTCCCCGACTTCCCGCCCAGGCCACCGCGTCGTGGGCGTGTATGCTCTCCATGGAGCGCACGTGGACCGATGCTCCCCGGTGGCCTTCCGCTTCCAGGATGTCCAGGAGACGGGTGGCGGCGTCCTCCACGAACCGGAACGAATTCCCGCGGGAAAGGGCGTCGATGACCTCCTTCTCGTCTTCCCGCCGCAGCACGGGATGGACGCGGTTGGAAGCGGCCCGGTCCAGCGCGTCCAGCAGGCCCCAAGACCGGTCCGACCAGTTTCCGTCCACTTCGGCCTGCAGGATGCCGCGCTGGTTGTGGAAACCGAGTTCCCCGGAAAGCGCCTTGGAGCAAGGGCAGGCCAGCATCGCGGCGCTCTCCAGCCTGGTCCGGAACCCCAAGCCGGCCTCCGGAGTCCATTCCGCCCGCAGTTCCACCCGATAAGGATGGAATCCGACGGATCCCGACAGGGGCGCCGCCCGCTCCACGAGGTCTTCCCAGGCGAGGGTGGCCAGGAGCTGGACGGTTTCCTGCGCCTTGGCCGCGGCCTCCAGCCTGGACCCGAATTCCGCGAGCGGCAGCTCGGCGCCCTCCGGGACCAGCATCCTGTAGAGACGGCTCATGTGCACGCCCCGGTGCCCCAGGGGAACGCGGGCAACCATGGAAACGATCGCGGTGGCCGTGCGGGCGCCGCCGAGAGCCAATCGGACCCGGACCCGGTCGATCCCGGCGAGAATCTCGGGTCGGGCGGGGTGGGAAATCTCCGATTGGACGTCGGGCAAGTCGATTTGGCTGGACATAGGAACGCGGAAATCTACAAGCCCATCGGCCCGGAGACCCGCTCCGCGAGGCAGCTAGGCGATCTTGAGGCGGTCGGGCGCGGGGACGCTCGCGTAGAACTCGGCGCGCAAGGAGGGGTTCGATTGGAAAGCGCCCGAGAGCTTGCTGGTGCGCGTGATGGTTCCATCGTCCCCGATGCCGCGCATCTTCACGCAGCAGTGCATCGCGTCCAAAACCACGGCCACGTCGTCGGTGCGGAGGATCTGCGAAAGCGCCTGCTGGATCTGCAAGGTGGCCCGCTCCTGGACCTGGGGACGACGCGCGAAGAAGTCCACCACCCGATTGAACTTGGAAAGCCCGAGAACCCAGCCCTTGCAGAGGTAGGCCACGTGGGCCTTGCCCAGGATGGGCAGGAAGTGGTGCTCGCAGATGCTGTTGAAGGTGATGTTGATCTCCACCAGCATCTGGTCGTAGTTCATTTTGTTCTCGACCACGGTGATCTTCGGAAAGGCCTCTTCCCGGAGTCCCCCGAAGATCTCGTCCACGTACATCTTCGCCACGCGCTCCGGGGTCTCCGAGAGGCTGTCGTCGCCCAGATCCAGCCCCAGGATCTCCATGATCTCGCGATGGAGTCGGGCGATCTCCAGCTTGGCGGTATCGGGGTCCATGCGCGGCTCCTTCGAAACCGGCGTCGGCACCACGTCGGCCAGGACCAAGGAGACATCGACTTCGTATTCCCCGTTCAAATGCCGAGGCATCGTTTTCAACTGTCCCGCGTTGTCCGTGCGGACCCTGTCGTGCATTGGATTCCTTTCGTTCTCCCATTGAATGTACCGGAACTTGGGTGGAGAACGCCACAAACTCCTCCCCTGCTACGGATTTGTGACAGTCCGGGAACGCACGGACTGGATGATCGGATCCGTTGATCCGCATTCGCCATCGCCACCTTGGATCCAGGAGACTGTTCCTGTCACCGGGGGGATTCGTCGCTCCCCGAACCGTCGGACACGCCCTCTGCTACCTTGTCGAAGAGCTGTCGAGTCCGTTCCGGCCCGACACCCCCCCAATGGAAAGGAAGTCGAGCATGGGCGAATCGATGGTCACCACGGCGTTCGAGCTGCCGGGATATGTCGTCACCAAGAACCTGGGACTGGTGCGCGGGATCACCGTCCGGTCCCGATCCATCGTGGGCAACTTCTTCGGAGGCCTGCAGTCGCTCCTGGGCGGAAACATCACCATCTACACGGAACTCTGCGAAAAGGCCCGCTCGGAGACCTACCGGTTGATGTGGAGCCACGCGAGCTCCCTGGGAGCCAACGCGGTGATCGGCGTGCGCTACGACGCGACCGAACTCATGCAGGGATTGACCGAGGTCATCTGCTACGGTACCGCCGTGGTGGCCGTACCGACGAACTCCCCTGGCGAGACCCGCTTGTAGGCTCAGACCGCTCTTTCCGACGCTGATTCGAGGCGGACAACCCCAAGTTCCCGTCCGCTCTTGGGGCGGATCGACACCGAGTGGTGGATCATGCAGCATTCCAACTCCGAATACGGAAGTCGGCACGGAATTCGCTTAAGAAGTGGATGGGTTGACAAGATTTCAAAATTTTCAGGAGTGCATGCCATGAAAACGATCGTGATTGTGCTGTCGATGATTTCAGGCGTTTCCCTTGCGAACGGCACCTCGAAGGGGCAGAATGCACCTCCTCTCGATAGCTTCCAGCTTGCGCACGCCAGGTACGTGGATTCCTTCGTCATCGCCCACGACGCCCAGGACGCGGAGCTGTTCGCAGCCCTCCCGGACTCCATCAAACCGCGGATCGCCGCCGCCACCCAGGCGTGGAAGGCCGTCGCCCTCGCCGAAGCGAACCAGGACCTGAACCAGCGCGCCAACACGGTCGATTCCCTGCAGGGGATCTTCACCAGGAAACGGGACTCCCTGCTGGTCATGATCAAGGACTCCGCCGCCCGCGACCAGGTCCGCTCGCGCATCGCCGTCCTGGAAACCGTCCGTGCGGATCTCAAGGCGAAGCTGGAGGCCAGGAAGGCGGAAATCGCGGCCAAGGTCGCGGGCATGGGCGGGAAGGCCGGCTCGAAGTAGGGGCGAGGGGGGCGGGGACCGATTTCCAAAGAGCAGGGAGTTTCCCCGCCACGCCGGAAGTGCTAAACTTCGAAAACACTTCCACAACAGGACGCCCGATGACCTTCTCCACCCCCCAGGAAGACTTCTGGGCCGGCGAATTCGGTTCCCGATACTCCGAGAGAAACAGCCTGTCGCCGAAGGTTCACGCCAGCAATCTCGCCTTCTTCGTCCGCGCGCTCCAACGCACCTCCGGCATACGGACGATCATCGAACTCGGGGCGAACATCGGACTGAACGTCCGTGCCCTGCGGACCTTGTTGCCCGAAGCGGAAATCTCTGCCATCGAGATCAACCCCGACGCGTTTTCGGCCCTGTCCCCGCTTTGCAACGGCATGGCGATCAACGGCTCGATCCTCGAAACCGAACTGGAACCCTCCTACGATCTTTCGTTCACGAAGACCGTGCTC
>CAYXXL010000048.1:0-13100 GCA_964469025.1 uncultured Fibrobacteria bacterium | reverse complement strand
AGATCTACACGTTAAGCGACACTCTTTCCCTACACGACGCTCTTCCGATCTACATGGGCGTGGTGCGCCACTTCTGCGACCGGATCGCCGTGATGTACCTGGGGCGCATCGTGGAGGAAGGCCCCGCAGAGGACGTGTGCCGCACTCCGCTGCACCCCTACACGCGCCTCCTCATCGACTCCGTCCCGGCGTTGGGCGCCCGAGCCGGGACGGTTTCCGTCGCCTCGGGCGAACTTCCCTCCCCCCTCGCGCCGCCGTCGGGGTGCGCCTTCCACCCAAGGTGCCCGCTGGCGGTTCCGGATTGCTCGGCGGTCCGCCCCGAGCTGGAAGTGGTGGACGGAAACCGTCGGGTGGCCTGTCCGAGATACCGCTTCTAGTCGGTCTGGCCGGGTTTGAACTTCGTTCCCTGCTTCAGCACCAGGATGGTCACGCGCCGGTTCTCCGGAGCGTAGGGATCGTCGGGCTTGGCGAGCTCCGTGTTCCCGTAGCCGACCACCGCGCTGAACCGCTCGACATCGATCCCGTCGGTGGTGATCCGGTCGCGCACCGTGTTGGCGCGGTCGGCCGAGAGCTGCCAGTTGGAATACCCTCCCGCGGAATAGGCGTAGCTGTCGGTGTGGCCGCCGATCACCATCTTGTTGGGAAGAACCCGCAGCGCGCGGGCGAGATGGGTGAGCGGGTCGATCATGCGTGGATTCAGTTTCGCCGAACCCAGTTCGAAGGTACCGAGCCCCTGGGCGTCGGAGATCTCGATCTCCAGTCCCTGGTCGGTCATCTTCGTCTTGAACTGCTTGCCCAGGGACGCCAGCAGGGAATCCGAATTGAGCGCCGAATCCAGGGCAGCCATCTTCTCGCTCTCCACGTCCTTCGATCCACCCGCGTCGCCCTGCGATTCCTTCTGGGAACTGCTGGAACTTCCCCCCAGGTCCATCGGAGAAGAGGAACCCTCGCGGAAGATGGTCGGGCTGCGGAAGTACTGCGCGATGGCCTGCTTCTGGCTGGAGGAGGTGCTGGAGATGATCCACAGCACCAGGAACAGGGCGAACATCGAGGTCATGAAATCCGCGAATGCGACTTTCCACGCACCGCCGTGCCCCGCATGGTCGTGGTGGCGCTTCCTGCGGGGCGGGGCGGCCTTTTCGGCATCCTTCTCCGCCATCTCAGCCCTTCTTGGCCGCTGCGTTCAGCGCGTCGAGATCGGGCCGGAAGTGGTGGAACAGGGACTTGCGCGCGACTTCGATCGCGACCATGGGGGCCAGGCCTTGGCTGAAGGCCCGGAATCCGCTGGCCAGGCAGGAGAGGTACATCTCCTCCTCCATGTTCACGGTCTCCAGCTTCTGCGCCATCGGATTGACGAAACCGTACGCCGAGAGCACGCCGAGCATGGTGCCCACCAGCGCGGCCCCGATGTGGTGGCCCAGTTCCGCTGGAGGACCGTCGAGCTTCCCCATGGTGATGATGATGCCCAGGACCGCGGCCACGATGCCCAGGCCCGGGAAGGCGTCGGCGATGCGCGCGAGGACCTGCGGAACCTGCTTGATCTCCTTCTCGTGGGTCTCCATGTCGGTTTCGATGGAGATGTCGATGGCTCCGGCGTCGATGCCGTTGACGAGCTGCCGGAGCGCGTCGCAGTAGAAATCCACGGCCTCGTGGTTGGACAGGAACTTGGGGAACTTCTTGAACACCGAACTGCCGTCGGGCACGGACACGTCCTGCTCGATGGAAAGGATCCCTTCCTTGCGCACCTTGTTGTAGAGCTCGTACTGCATCACCAGGATGTCCATGAAATCCTGGCTGGAGAAGCCGTTGGCGAAGATCTTGCCGACCTTCTTCCCCAGGGCCGAAAGCACGTAGGATGGCGTGGCGATCAGCATGCCGCCGATGGCCGCGCCGCCCAGCACGAGGAACTCGGAGGGCTGGATCAGGGTCAGCAGGTTGCCGCCGGCCAGGATGAAGCCGCCGAAGACGCCGGCAAGGACGACGAGGACGCCAATGATCGAGAACATCCCCTCCAGGGTCCCATTCGCGACCCCGACCCGTCAACGGAGAATCGCTCCCTCGTGCCATGAAAAACGGCGTGCCGCAGGTTGCGGCACGCCTCCTTTCACGTTGTTTCGCGCTGGTGTGGGGTCAGTTCCGTTCCAGCCAGTTGGTGAGGATGGCGGTGGCCAAAAACGGCGACCCGGGCGGCATGTTGCTCAGGTCGTTGAATCGGGTGTCGTAACCCCATACCCGGACGGGCACCGAGTAGTACGAGGTGCTGTAGACCGTGGCTCCCGTCGCCAATTCCGGGGTCTGCGCCTGCCACATGCACACGTAGCTTCCCAGGAAGACCACCGAGCGCTGGGGTGGCCCACCCCACTGCTCCAAAAACCGCAGGCTGTTGTGCCATCCACCCTCGTAGCACGATTCGAACCCCGCGTCCGACGTGTTGATGGGGGGGAAGCAGTTGGGGGAACTTTGCTTGTTCCCGGTGATGATCGCGGCGTTGATGCGGATGTTGGCGGCGAGGGCCCCACCGGTGGGAGTGCGGGCGTAGTCCGCGCTGCTGCAGCCCGTGCAGGCAAGCCAGTTCGCGTCCGACCACGGACGTTCCAGCGAGCTGGCGGTGGCCGCAATCCCCGAAGAGGCGAATTTCGCGGTGTCCCAGCTCATCCACTGGCCGGAGAGGACCGTGACCGCGTCGGCCGCGATCTGGGCGTTCATGTACTTGGTGGTGTCGCCGGTGCTGTTCTGCTTGTTGAAATCTCCCATGATGTACACCGGCTTGCCGCAGGCGATGGTCATGTTCCGCGGAAGCCAGGTGGCGTTCTTGATCCGGAAGGCGTTCAGCACCGCGTGCGTGTCCGATGGAACCTTCACGAGCGTCGTCGTGGTGTCGTCCAGGTAGAAGATGCTGTCCTGGTTGCCGGAGGCCGCCAGGGCAGACACGTCGAAGTCCCACACCTTGACCCACCTCTGTTCGCGGCGGTCGTAGAAGACTCGCGGGCCGGTGATCCAGGCCGGTTTCGCGGGCACCGTGGAGTTCAGGACCACCCACCGCGCGGCGGCCGAACTGCGGGTGGCCACCAGCCAGTCGAATTTCTGCCTCCTCAGGGCCGGCGGATCGTTGATGGAATCGCGGATGCCCAGGATGCTGTGGGCGGTACCCACGCCGATGGGCAGGATCAGGGGCGACTGCATGTACTCCGCGTTGCTCACGCCGCCGATCGGCGGCGGCTGGCTGTTGGAGGCCGACGTCATGGCGACCAGGGTCTGGTTCAGCGGTCCGGGTGCGAAGATGGCGGAGGTGTCCGGGGTGAGCTGGTAGTTCAGAACACCGGACGTGCCCGTCTTCTGCCACTGGTAGATGTTCCCAACGGCGGTGATGGGTCCCTGGAAGGCGAGAACCGTCGCACCGCGGAAATAGGCGCTGCTGTTGGTGTGCACTCTCCCCATCACGGTCATGTTCGAACCCGGCGTGATCTCCAGAGGTCCGTCGTAGAAGACGCCGAACTGGTAGATGGGGACCTGGTAGAGGGCCACGGCCGCGACGATCTTCGCCTTCGCTCCGCCGGATTTTCCCGATGCGCTGATCTGCAGCGGGATCTGGTTCCCGCGCATCCCGTTCATGGGGCTGTTCTTCTCCAGGATCTCCTCCTGGCCCATGTTGTTCCCCGAACTCACGTTGGCCGTGCCGTTGTCGCCGGCCTCGGAGAGGTTCAGGGTGGATGCGGAAATGCTTCCTCCGAAGTAGTTCCCGGCCTGGTAGACGGCGTTCGCGATGGAGGCCGAGATGGAGGATTCCGCCGCGTAGCGGGCCTTGATCTTGGTCTTGGCGTCGACGGAGGCCGACATGACGCTTCCCGTCAGACCGATCATCGACATCCCCACGGCCAGGATCACCACCGACAGCGCCAGCACCAGCATCATCGCCACCCCGGAACGGGCGGCGGCACCGATCTTGGATCTCATGACGGACCTCACTGGTTCACCAGCGTGGAGGAATTTCGCAGGGACACCTCGGACTGCACGGTCTGGTAGTGGCGGCCCAGGCTGGACGGATTGACCCGCAGGAGGACCGGATCCGCGTGGCGCGTCCGCACGCGCAGACGGATCTTGGCCATGACGATCGTTCCCGCCCCTCCCGCCGTCAGGCTGTCGGCCCACGCTCCGGTCGGGTCCTGGTACTGGAGGTGCAGGGAATCCACCCCCACCGCGTAGGCACCCTGGAGGTTGCGGTCGATCTTCCGGTACACCGTGTCGTTCGACATCCAGTACTGCACCGAATCCATCGCGTACACCAGGGTGTTCACGTTGGTCTGGACGGAATTCGCCCAATTCCAGTTGGAGGCGAACCAGGTCCCGTCCGCGATCACGAACGGCGAACTGAGCAGCACGCCGTTGACCCACGCCGTGGTCCCCGACGGCACCAGCTTCAGGATCTTCAGGACGATCATGGTGTCCTTGCTGGGGGCGGTCCCGGCGGAGGCGCCCGCGGGGGGGACGCGCACGTCCGTGAGCACGTAGCCGCTGTCCGTGAAGACCCCCGCGACGTTCTTCACCGGGAGGACCAGGAATTTCTGGAACGTGCCGCAGCACGGCATCGTCTGGGGAGCGTTGTTGAACTGGGACGGGGTGGCCACCGTGTCCACGCCGTCGTTGCGGTTCAAGGCGACCTTCACGCGTTCGGAGCCGGAGCCGTAGACCTTGAGGCCTCCGATCCCGGGAGGCAGAGCTCCTCCCGCCATGCGGATGTTCCGCGAAAGCTCCTCCATCATGCCTTTGCCCATCAGGTTCATCTCCGCCACGTCGCGCTGCACCGAGGCGTTGCGGTTCTGGTACTGGAAAACCGTCAGGACGCCCGCACTCACGAGCGCCATGATCACCAGGGCCATCAGGATCTCGATCAGGGTGAATCCGCGGCGCATCTCAGTTCACCCACAGGATGGTGGAGGCCGTCAGGCTGTCGGTGTCGCCCAGCTTCTTGACCGTGATCGCCAACTGCGCGAGCATGTTCGCCGGAAACGTCGTGGCGACGGAATCCGGAGCCACCGATCCCTGAACCGTCACGGAGTACTTGGTGCCGCCCTGCGACGAGTCGGTCCACGACGACGACAGATTCTGCAGCTGGGTCATGCTGTATCCCGTGCGCAGGCCTTCCACGGTGGCCTCCATGACCTGCGCCTCCCCCTCCCAGGAGCGCGTCTTCCCCTGGTTCCCGGTGGAGTACTTGGAGGTCTGGTAGAAGATGGAGATGACGATCCCCAGGATGACCAGCGCCATCATGACCTCGATCATGCTGAATCCGCGGCGGCGCATGTCAATTGCGGTCCAGGGTCGCGAGCCCGGTGGCGGGCAGGAGACCGACGGTGAACGTGTCCGAGAAGTTGGCGATCCCCAATCTCATCTGGAGGTCGTTGTTGATGGAGCCGTCGGTGTTGAAGACCAGGCTCACCGTGCCGGCGGACAGTCCGCTGGAGGCGATGGAATAGGCGAACACCTGCCCCTGCATCTTCGTCCATCCCTGGAGGATGGTGTCGGTGGGATCGTAGACCCCCTGCACCCCCACGTCCGAATCCACGAAGCGCAGGTACTTCAGGCCGGTCACCGCGACGCCACCCGACACGAATTGGTTGGTCGTGTCCAGCGCGATGGCCACCCCGGAATTGCGCTGGCGCGTCACGGCGTCGCTGCGTGCCAGGTGGAGGGCCGTGAACATGTCCTCGATGGCGGCTCTCGCCTGGGATCTCGCCTGGAGCTTGACGACCCCGCCGATCGCGAGGGAGGTGACCACCCCCACGAGCACCAGCACGATGAGGACTTCCACGAGGGTGAATCCTCCGAACCTGGTCCTTCCCCGGCGAATTTGTGGACGCTCTGCCATGATCCCATGGTCTCATTTTCCGATCCACTTCGCCAGCCCCGGCCCGCAAGGCGACCCGCAGGCCGGAACGGGGATCGCGGAGGCGGGAGATTAGGTTTCCAGTCCGACATCCATGAAGATCCTGTTCATCGCCTCCGAATCCCATCCTTACGTCTCGACTGGAGGTCTGGCCGGGGTCGTGGGCTCCCTCCCCAAGGCGCTGGCGCGCGCGGGCCACGAGGTGAAGGTGTGCATCCCGCTCTACGCCCGGATCGACCGCGCCAGGTTCGGCATCGCCTTCCGGCAGACGCTGTGCGTGCACATGGGCGGCGCGGAGGTGTGGTGCGGGTTGCACGAGTGCGACCACGGATCCGAAGTCGGCGCATGGTTCATCGACCACGCCGCGATGTTCGGGCGTCCGGGGATCTACGACGAGGGTGGACGGTCCTACCACGACAACAACGGTCGTTTCGCCTTCCATTGCAAGGCCGCGCTCCAGGCCTGCAAGGACACGGGTTGGATTCCGGACATACTCCACGCCCACGACTGGCAGGGGGCGCCCGCCATGGCCTTCCGGAAGACCTGGGACGCCTGGGGGTCGCCGCTGGAGCGGACCGCCTGCGTCCTCACCCTTCACAATCTGGCCTACCAGGGACAAGGCGAGCGGGGAGTCCTTTCCTGGATGGGCATGGGTCCGGAGCACTACATTCCCGAGGAGTTCGAGGACCACGGGGGAGTCAACCTCCTCAAGGCGGGGATCCATTTCGCCGACGCCATCACCACGGTGAGTCCCACCTACGCCCGGGAAATCCAGGGACCCGTGGGCGGGCAGGGTCTCCACGAATACCTGCGGCGACGCTCGGGGGACCTGTTCGGAATCCTCAACGGGATCGACACCGACACCTACGACCCTTCCACGGATCGCCATCTCCCCTACCGCTTCTCCGCCTCCGACATGTCGAGCCGGTGGGAGTGCAGACGCGAACTCCAGCGTCGTCTAGGGATGCGGGACGACGACACGCGCTGCGTGGTCTCCATCGTGTCGCGGCTGGCACCGGGCAAGGGATTCGACCTGATCGAGCCGGCCATCGAGCGGGCCATGCGCCAGATGCAGATGCAGTTCGTGCTGGTGGGCTCCGGCGACCCCCACTACGAATGGTGGGTGGGCGATCTGCAGCGTCGTTTTCCCGGGCTCGTGGGCAACTGGGTGGGATACAGGGAGGACCTCGCCCACTTGGCCTACGCGGGATCTGACCTCTATCTGATGCCCAGTCTCTTCGAGCCCTGCGGACTTTCCCAGATGTACGCCATGCGCTACGGGACGCTCCCCGTGGTGCGGCGCACGGGAGGTCTCGCCGACACCGTCTGGAACTACGTGGAATCCGACGGCGGCGGCGACGGGTTCGTGTTCGACGACTACCGCGTGGACGCACTCTACTACACCCTGGGTTGGGCGGTGAGCACCTTCTTCGACCGTCGTCCGCACTTCGAGACAATGCGACGACGGGTGATGTCCAGGGACTTCTCCTGGGACGCCTCCGTCCCCCGCTACGAAGAGGCCTACGCCCATGCCCTGCGCAAGGCGGGAAACTAGACCGGTCCGCCTTCCTCCCCCGCGGAACCCTGGGAAGGGAAACCCGGGTTCCTCATCTCCTCCCACGGAGGAAGAGGTCGGGGAACCCATCCTCCGGGTTCCGCCACCCAGGACAGGATCTGTCTTCCGTTGGAGACCACCGCCCATCGGGCCGGCAGCAGCCGGAGGTACCGCCTGACCTGGGCGGCCACCTGGGCGTCCAGCGGAATCCCCGGAGCCTTGCATTCGGCGAGGAGGACGGGAACGGCGGTTCCTCCCGCGGCGGAGAAAACGGCGACGTCGACCCGATCCCGGACCTTGCGATCCCGGGAAGAGAGCGACATCTCCAGGCGCAGGCACTGGCGCGGAACGCCCAGGTCCTCCACCAGGTGGCGGACCAGGGCCTGGCGGACCGGCTCTTCCGGCGCTCCCCGGACGGATTTCACCGCAAGACCGCGCCCTCGATGTCGACCTCCAGGAGAAGCTCCTCGGCGCGCTCCACCTCTTCCCGCAGCGAGAAGAGGTTTTCCCCGGGAAGGGCCGACCGGGTGGAAAGCCATTGGCGGTACCAGGCCAGGCTCGCGGCCAGGTTGACCCGGAAGGTCTGCAGCTTCTCCTGGTCCCTGGCGTTCTCCGGATGCGATGCCTCGCGCAACCGGTCCAGATGTTCCAGGTAGAGGGTCAACTCGGCGGCGAAGGCGTGCGGACGATGCCCGGGCACCAGGGACGGAATCCGTCCATAGATGTTGTCCACCATCTCCGCGAGCGAATAGGTGCGGTCGAACCAGGCGATGTTCGGGCCCGGGCAGACGCTCACGGGCTGCCGGGATTCCGTCCGTTCGACGCCCGAAAGGGCCGCGTTTTCCTGGCGGATGAATTCGATCGCTCCGTTGCCCAGCTGGTGGCAGATGCACTCCTTGACGGCCACGTTCCGGACTTCGGATGCCGCCATGCCGCCGATCTGCTCGATCTTGCGCCCCTGGTACTCCTTGGACGCCGTGCAGATGGGCGTGGGGGTGAATTCGGTGTTGGACACCAGGAATCCCTTGGGGCAGGCCGATCCCGGATTCCCCTCGGAGAACCGGCGCCAAAGCTCCACTTCGGAAGACGATCCGCGCAGGTTGTTGAACGGCACTCCCAACGGGGAACTGTCCGACAGGTAGATGTCCTCGGCCTGGCTCCTGGCCAGGAGCTCCCGGGTGTGCCGATCCACGGGAGTGGCCTCCGGCACCAGGAGGAAGGGGGATCCCCAACCCGTGGCTTCCATCCCGAAGTCCTCCAGCATCCGGTTGTGCTCGGCGGCGTTGCCCAGACCTCCCTGGACCGTGATGGCCGGGACGTGGCCTGTGACGGAATCGGGCACCTCCCAGCCCTTCTTGCGGTAGTAGCCGGCCACGAGGGAAGAGAATTCCTCCTGGAGGCGATGGCGCTGGTGGCGGAATTCGTCCACGATGGGCCCCAGAAGTTCGCCGTCGGAGGCGAAGGCGTGGCCGCCGCAGTTGAGCCCGGACTCGATCCGGAACTCGCGGACTTCCAGGCCCTTCTTCCCCAGGAATCTGCCCTGGGTCAGGGCCGAGCGGAAGTCGGAAACCTTGATCACCACTCCCAGGCCGGCTTCCTCGCCGCCTTGGCGGTAGAAGCCCGGGAACTCCTCCATGGTGCCGTAGAGGGTGGGATTGATCCCCGCGGAAAACACCAGGTTCCCGAGGTTCTCGGAGAGCGCGAAGCCTTCCAGAGCGAGCTTCGCGTCCGAAAGCCGCGGCTCCACGATGGTTCCGTCCGGTCGGACGGCCCGGCGATCCAGCTTGGTCATGATGTTGGCGTCGATGGAGCCCGGCTCCATGCGTCCGGAGAGTTCGATCTCCGCGCGGACGCGTTCCGTCGATCCGGAAGGCATGGCCAGGAGACGAACCCACTCCACCTTCAACGGCGATGTGTCCGGAAGCATCCGGAACCATCGGGTCTTTTCGGAATCCTCCGAGAAGGGCTGGGCCCGCAACTCGACCATCTGTCGTTGGACCTGGTCGTTCAGGAAATCCAGGTAGCGGCGGATCCTCTCCGCCCGTGCCTTCGGATCGCGGGGATCCACCGACTTGAAGGGGATGCTTCTGCGTTCGGCGTGGAGCCGGTGGACCTGCTCGATCAGGATGTCGTCGACCAGCGAAATCACGGAGGAGATGCCCCAACGCGCCACCCGCAAGGGCGTGTCGATGCTGTGTCCGGTCCCCATCACGGGGATGTGGAAACGATGGGTGCGTGGATAGACCAGTCGGCTCGAGATGGGCATAAGGCACATTCTACCCGTTCCGACCTGCCCCACGGTGTAAAATGCTGTCATATCCCCATTCACCCCACCCCCCCTTGACTTGGGAACATTTGAGCAGTATCTTGTCGGGGATGAATTCCCCCATTCTTCGTGCTCCCTCCCCGGACTCCATGTCCAGCGTCTTGGATTGGCTGGCTCTTTCCCATGTGGAACAGGTGGGATCCGTTCGGGCCTTGGCTCTGGTGGAAAGATTCGGTTCCCCGGCAGGTGCGTTTTGCGCGACCCGCGCGGAACTGGAAGAGATCCCCTCCTTGGGGCACGAAGCCATCCAGGGCTTGCTGAACGGTCCCGACCGGGAATGGGCATCGGATCAGGCCGAACAGGCCCAGGCACTCGGCGCCAGCGTCATCCCCATGGACCATCCCGAATACCCCGAGCCCTTGCGCTGGATTCCCAGTCCTCCCCCCGTGTTGTTCGTGCACGGTGTGCTGGAACTGACCCACCCCAGGCCGGTGGCCGTCGTGGGTACGCGTCGTCCCACGGGGATCGGCCTCGATACCTGCCACCGGCTTTGCACGGCCTGGGCTGCCCGGGGCGTGCGCATCGTGTCCGGACTGGCCATGGGCATCGACGAGCAATCCCACCGCTCCGCCCTGGCCGCCCGGGGGGAGACCATCGCCGTACTCGGCTGTCCTTTGGACGAAATGGGTACCACGGGTCGGGGTCGTCTGGCCCAGGAAATCAGTCGTCAGGGTCTGCTGGTCACGGAACACGCTTTCGGAGCGCCTGTGGTACCCCCGAATTTCGCGCGCCGCAACCGGATCATCGCCGGGCTTGCCCAGGCGGTGGTGGTGGTGGAAGCCCCCCGTGCCAGCGGGGCCCTGATCACGGCGGCCCACGCCCTGGAACAGGATCGGGAGCTTCTCGCTTGTCCCGGCCCGGCAGGTGGGACCAGTTGGGAGGGGTGCTTCCATCTCCTGCGACAGGGGGCCAGGCTGTGCGCCGGCCCGGAAGATCTCCTGGAAACCATGGGTTGGCTCTCCACGACACCCATGGAAGCCGACCAAAGTCCATCGCCCGTGGTTAAATTGCTGCGCCGCGGGGATGCCACCGCGGAGGAGATCGCCTTGCGCCTAGCCATCCCGATTTCGAACCTCCAAGGCGAACTCGTCCTGCTGGAACTGTCCGGGGCGGTGCGCCGCTGCCCCGGAGGAAGGTTCACGGTGCGCCCTTGAGCAATCCGGAGTCGTTTCCATCCCGTCCGGAGCTCTTGCCGCGACGCAAGCTTCCCATCGGCCGCTGGGTGGGGATCGTCTTCCTTCTGTTCACCCTCTACGCCTGGACCTTCGGACCCTACGGCGTGGTCCGGCAGCGTCGTACCGCCATCGAGTTGGATGATCTCCGTCGGCGCAACGATTCCCTCCGCATCCGGCTGCACGAATTGGCCGACAGTCTGCACCTGTTGCGAACCGATTCCGCCACCATCGCCTCCCAGGCCCGCAACCAGGGGTTGGTGCTTCCGGGAGAGGTTTCGGTGCGCTTCGTGGACACCACCCGGTAGGGGCCGAGATTTTGCGTCCCTACCGGGGCCGCGTTCTCCCGCGGAGGCGACGTGTCGGCAACAGGGGAATCGTGGGTGCCTGGAACACGAAAACAGCTCCGCACGGCTGGCCTTGGGCCTCGTGGATCCAGGACACGACAACTTCGGTGGGAAGCCAATTGCCGGATTTGGTTCCAAGCTCCAGCAGCAAGGTCCGGAAGGTCTCGCCGCTTCCGGGAACAGCCAAGTCGTTCAGGTCCACGGGAAGTCCGGGAACCCGGGCGGGCAGCAGCGACACCGCGCGATTTTCCACCTCGTCGGATGTCCAGCCGAATTTTTCCACGGCGGCTGGACTCCAAAAGACCACCTTCCCCACGGAGTCCAGGACCATCAAAGGGTGGAGGTCGGCGGCGGGCTGGCGCGTGGCTCCCACCACCCTCGCCCAAAGGTCCGGGTCCATCTTGTGCGCCGGGATGCCCGTGGCTTCGATCAGGGCTCGCAGGTCGGCGGGACGCACTTTCCGGCGACCTCGCTCGACGCGCACGAAGGGAAGTCGACCGGACTCCATCCAGTTGATGACCGTCTGCGCAGTGACGCCCAAGAGGCGAGAGGCTTCTCCCGTGGTGAGCACGCTGGCCAAAACCTAGCCAAACTTCGGAACAGCCCTGGGCGGAGCTTGGGCGGTCAGTTCTTGCGCAGCCACCCGAGGCGGTAGACCTTGTTCAGCCATCCCGTCCATGTTTTTCCGTTGGCGGACGGACGCCGAAGGATGACCCTCTCCGCATAGACCCCGGAGGCGGCCGTTCTGCCTTGAGCGGAACGGCCATCCCAGGCGATCCACGCCTCCCATTGCCCCGAAGGATCGGTGGGCAGGGTTTGAGCCTGGCCCGCCGCCATGAGATCGTCCAAGCTTCGCGACACGACATGGGTCCCCAGGTTGTCGAAGAGGACGACATCTCCTCCCAACGGCCCGTTGGACAAAATGTGCGGGCCGATGCGCACCACTTGCGGATCCACCGCGCTTCCATCGAGCGCTGTCCAGGCCGTGGAACCCGCCGCCCGCACCAGGATTTGGATGGTGGACCCCGAGGTGGGGGTGGTCCCGCCGGTGGCGTCCACCCATTGGCCGGGAAGGAAGTCCAACGAGAACCGGGGGGGGCGCTGCCCGAACACGACCGCCTGGAAATGCCCGGCTTCCAGGGCGATGTTGCCCGAGGTGTCCCGGAGTCCGGAGGACCCGGGATAGGCCTGCACCGCGTCTCCCCTCAGAAAGACGGTGCAGGCGGGGTTCGTGGGATCGAAGGTGATCCATGCCGTCCGACCGTCGCTGGACTGCGTGGTCTGCACCCCCACGACATCGAGCACGGTCCCGGTCGCACCCCGCACCCGCAGGATCGTGCCGCCGCCGAATCGGACGGGCTCCGAGAAATGGACCTCCAAGGTGTCCAGAGTCGCTCCTGGAGCCGCGTACCCCAGTCGCGCGAAGTCGACCACGGGAGCGGCGCTATCCGCGATGGCGAAGGGCAACGTGTCCACGGAACCGTCGTCGTACACGTCCATTTGCTGTCCAGCTCCCGGTCCGGAGGTCGCCCCGAAGGGCCACAGCACCGGAATCCGCAACGTGTCTCCGCTCCAGGTCCCGGAGGTGCTGTCGATCGCGTGGACCTGCATCCCCCCGTTGGAGCCGGGCCAGGAGAGCAGGAAGGGGTGGCGATCGGAGGGCGGATTCGACCATGCCAGGACCACCTGGTCCACCTGGCCGTCCCCGTTCCGGTCGGTGGCCCATGCCAGCACCGGAGCCCGGTCGCCCGCGTGGAGCGGCACCCAGGGTGCCGCAGGCGCGGCGGAATTTCCCGCGCGATCGCTCCAGGCAACG
>CAYXXL010000047.1:0-13210 GCA_964469025.1 uncultured Fibrobacteria bacterium | reverse complement strand
GGCCGCGGGGTCGGCCAGCGCCAATGCGAAGACGGGTACCGCGGCCGGGATCGTCGTGGAAGATCGCCGGGCAACCGCCGCACCGCCCGCGATGCGCATGGCGGTGATCCGAAACCAACTCCGCCTCTCCTTGAACGGACAGGATGTGCCCATCGGCAGGACCTTGTTCATCGCCGACGCCGCAGGGCACGTGGTCCTTTCCGCCCCGTGTTCGGGTCCCGAGATGGCCGTGGATCTCGCAGGCATCCCGCGCGGAGTCTATCTGGTTTCGATCGGCTCCGGGGCGTCCCACCGCCAGGGCAAGTTCTTCCGCGACTGACCCCCATGGCGCGCCACCCACCGGTGCCGCCTGTTTGGAATACCGCCCGTCATGCACCCCCTCAGGCCGAAAATGATGAACTATTTAAAAAATCTGAATCATTCCGATCACAACATGAAAATGGAGCACCACGAAAATGTTTGAGCTGCTGGTCAAGATCAATTGCCACTCCAGGATCAAGATGCTAAAGCTGGCCGCAGGGAATTTGCTGGAAAAGCTCTATTGTCTCGAAATCAATTGCGATGAGATGGATAGAATCGTTCGATTTGCGCATCATGGACGAGGATCGACGATTGTTGCTGCGAAGATTTGTTCGAATGTTGTGATATTTCAGAATGTGACCATCGGGTCCAATCTGAGATTCAACAAAGTGAACGAGACGTGGGAAAATGTCGGCACTCCGATCATTGACGAGAACGTGGTCATTGCGGATGGGGCTAAGGTTCTAGGCCCAATCTTGATCGGGAAAAACACCGTGGTCGCCGCAGGTGCAATCATGACAAGGGATATCCCACCGGACAGCATTGCCTTCGGAGTGAATCAATTCAAGCCCAAGGATCCCAAATACGATCTAATCTTCCATCCAAACATGATCGATCCCCAACAAATCACGGAAGCCAACAAAATCCGAATGCAAAAATTCAATGCGAACATCATGGGATGAGCGGTACACTCCGGCGAAGCGGCGGGGGTCCCAAGGGGGGCGAAGTGATTCGGAGGGCGTCCAACGTTCCATCGGCCCGTGTGGGCCGATGGAAGTCAGCGGGAGGGACGCCCGGAGAGTTTCGCCCCCCTGGCACGCGGGATCCCCAAGGGTCCTCGTGCAAGGACCCTTGGGCCGCCGGGTACAGGGGCCGCGGCCAGGCCCCTGTAAACCAGCCGCGCCGCAGGCGAAAACCAGCCATGAGGAGCACAGCGCCGGCGAAAGCAACCTCTTTCGAGGGAATGCATCGTCGACGGGTACCGTTACAGGGATCAAAAAACTTATCAGCCTGTGAGCCAACAATCTTACAATAGGTTGAAATCACCAGTTGCGAAAATTGAATTAGAAGTGTATTTTGATTGAAAGGAGATATAATGCCAACTGTCAAGGGCGAAACGCCAATGAAAATCGAACCACTCAAGTGAGGCCTCAATGGTAAGAATCACAGCCATCGCACCCAATGCTGACTATACGATTAGAGTTGATTTAGATAATGGCAAATCAGGCATTTTGGATGTTTCGGAATATATTCATCAGGGGGTATTCGTCGAACTACAAAATATTGAATATTTCAAACAAGTGAAAAATTTTGGGCGCTATATCGCCTGGCCAAATGAACAAGATCTCTGTGCGGATTCCATTGCTGCATCTCTGAAATAGAGCAAGCAATCTAGTGTGCCCGTACCACAAATCTCGTATTGCATAGTGATTCCTCAACAATGATTATGGCCTTGCCAATATGCGGCGAACAAATAGCCTTACGGTTGACACTTCGCTCGGAAAACACTCACGGATGGATATGTAATGACCAATCTCATCGGAATCATTGGCGAACGGTATGAGAACTTCGTTCCGCATTCGATGTTGGAAAAGTCATTGGATTGGCTCAAAGAAGAATTTGATTTCGAATATCAATGGGTGGATACGCTTTCCATCCACAACGACAAAAGCATTCTTCACGACATTTCCGGGATTTGGAGTGCTCCGGGAAGTCCTTTCAAGAGTTTGAACGGGGCGTTGGTCGCCATTCAATTCGCGCGCGAACACAACATTCCCCACCTAGGCACTTGTGCGGGTTTTCAGCACGCGATCATCGAATTCGCGCGAAACACCTTGAACATCCAAGAGGCCCAGCACGAAGAATACGAGTCTTCTTCCGAAGTCCTATTCATCACCAAATTGGCCTGCTCCCTTTCAGGCACGTCCATGGAAGTCAAGCTAAAGGAAAACACGATCGCACATCAGGCCTACCAAAAGCTCCATAGCACCGAAGACTATTATTGCCACTTCGGAATCAGCCCAAAGTACTTGGAAAAGTTTCAGCATCCAGAATTGCTAATTTCGGGCACCGACCAAGACGGCGAAATCCGTATAATTGAATACCCTAAGCTGAGGTTTTTTGTTCTAACGCTATTCGTACCCCAATCCAGATCAACGAAGGAAAAAGTACACCCACTGATCCGACAACTGGTCCACGAGGCCATAAGATGACCAGCACCCCAGTCGAGCGAGGCCCCAAAAGGGGCCAATGCGACCCCGGCAGGCGATGGCGGGGGTTCCAAGGGGGGCGAAGTGATTCGGAGGGTGTCCTGCAAGCCATCGGCCCGATGCGGGCCGATGGAAGTCAGCGGGAGGGACGCCCGGAGAGTTGCGCCCCCCTGGCACGCGGGATCCCCAAGGGTCCTCGTGCAAGGACCCTTGGGCCGCCGGGTACAGGGGCCGCGGCCAGGCCCCTGTAAACCAGCCGCGCCGCAGGCGCATAAACGCCGTGCGCAGCACAAAAAGCCCAGCGCAGCGCAAGGCGAAAGCATCTTGCCCCACCCCGGGAACCGAGTATACATTACGTATATGAACAATAAGCGGAGCGTATCATGGGAATCGTGAACATCGACGATGACCTGCACGACCAGATCCGCAAGGCGAGCGCCGTCTCGGGCCGTTCCATCAACGCCCAGGCGGCCTTCTGGATCCGGATTGGCCTCCTGTGCGAGATGAACCCCGCGCAGAGCTTCCAGGAGATCGTCGTGCGGGAGCTGCGCGCCGCAGGCGTGGTGCCGGAGGAAATCCAGGTGGCCTTGGCTTGACCAAGCGTCCCGGCGAGGTCGAGTTGATGGCGCATTCGGGCGCGTTGCTGGCCCAGGTCTTCGGCCATCTGGACCGGCTGGACCTGGTGGGGATGACCACCATGCAGGTCAACGACCTGGTCGAGCGGCTGATCGTGGAGGACCTCGGCGCGCGCCCCGCGAGCAAGGGGCAGTACGGGTACGCCTACGCGATCAACTCGTCCCCGAACCAGGTGGTCTGCCACGGGGTGCCTTCGTCCACGGAGGTGCTGGTGGACGGGGACATCGTGAACTTCGACATCACGCTGGAGAAGAACGGATGGATCGCCGATTCCAGCAAGACGTATTTTGTCGGATCCGTGGATCCCGCGGCCAGGCGGCTCGTACAGACGGCCTACGAAGCCCTGTGGAAGGGGATCAAGGCGGTCCGTCCCGGCGCAACCCTCGGCGACGTGGGCCACGTCATCGAGCGGCACGCCCGCAACCACGGTTGCTCGGTGGTGCGGGAGTACTGCGGGCACAGAACCGGACCCGCGTCCCCGTCGAGCGAGGCCTCGCAAGGGGCCAATGCGAGTCCGGAAGAAACCGGCGGGGGATCCAAGGGGGGCGAAGATATTCGGAGGGAGTCCCGCGATCCATCGGCCCGTGTGGGCCGATGGAAGAAATCAGAAGGGACGCCCGGAGAGTTTCGCTCCCCTGGCACGCGGGATCCCCAAGGGTCCTCGTGCAAGGACCCTTGGGCCGCCGGGTACAGGGGCCGCGGCGAGGCCCCTGTAAATGAGCCGCGCCGCAGGCGCAAACCAACACGCGCCGCTCAAGGCGCATCCGCCGTGCGCAGCACGAAAACCGCATTCCGCAGGCAAGTCCGCCACGCGGAAGCGATCCCTCCTCAAGGAGCGGGGCAGTTCAGCCGGTTCACCGCGGCGCGGATCGCGGCGTCTGCCGTGGACCCGGCGGCGGTCGCGGTGCACGAGGTCTGGTGCCCCTCGGCGTCGAGCGCGGCCTTGACCTCGTAGCGCAGGAGCGCGCCGTCCATGCCATCCAGTTCGCCCTTCGCGGTCGGCTTCAGGGTCGCGGAAAGGACCCGTGACGCGCCTTCGTCCAGGGACCAGCCCGAGCGCGCCAGCGCCTTGGAGAGGTCGGCTCTCCACGCCTCCGATCCGGGTGCGAGCTTCAACCGGAAGGATTTGACGGTTCCCGTCCAACGCACGGCGATCTTCCTCGGTTCCGCGGAGAGGGATCCGGATTGGGTGCGGAGAGTCCAGGAATCGCCGCCGCCCGATTTGGGGTGCAGCACCACCCTTCCCGAGGCGTCGGTCGGACCGTTGGCGAGGACCGCGCCCCCGGCACCGTCCAATTCCAGGGCCAGATCCGCCACCGGGGCGCCGTTCCAGAGGGCGCGGGCAGAAAGCGTTGCGCCTTCGGGATGGTCGCGCGAGACTTCCAACGTGTCGGGACCCTCCAGCTTCAGTCCCGCGCGAAGGACCCGCGAGAAGGAGTCGCGCACCGGCGCGGAGAGGGGGAATTCCTGGGAACGCGCCTGGGGCTCTCCCAGGGCCGCCTCTTCGCGACCGTCCTGGAACTTGCGGCGATCCACATCCAGGGCGGAGAGTTGGTCCGCGGCATCTTGGGGATGGCTGGAATTCAGGGCCGCGCGCAGGCGCTTGACCCGGTCCACGGCGTCGTTGGACGCCGCGTCCATGGCGGCACGCCCGGGGGCGGCCAGGTCCGAGCGTTCCAGGGTGGCCAGGGAGTACCACGTCCCGCCGTCCTGGGCGGTCTGGACGATCTGGATTCCCGCGATCTGCTCGTCGGACTTGACGTTGTCCTGGTCGGTGGCGGACTCTCCCGAACGCCCGCCCTCCTCCCAGCGGGAATCGCTGGTGCTGGACCGGATCCTGGCCCGCACTTGACGGGAAATGTCCGCCATGGAGGCCTGGCGCGCCTTGTCTGCGGTGGCGCCCGACCCCACCCCAACCCAGCAGGTCGCGGCGGGACACGCGGCCCATTGGCCCGACACCGCCCAGTCGGGGGGGGCGGCCACGACCAAGGTGGCGCCCGCCAGCAGGGCCGCCCACCGACGCAGCATCTACCCGTCCACCAGCTCGAGCATCAGCAACTTGCGGTTCTTGAGCAGTTCGTGGACCTTCACGCCCGGGGTCTCCAGCCGCTGCCGGAACACGCGCGAAATGGCGCTGGTGCCCGAAAACTTGTCCCTGGGCGCCCACACGATGTAGTCCTCGGTCTTGTCCGTGGAGATGTTCACCTTGTGCTCGGGGAACTGCTTGTCCATGAGGTCGTCCAGGGCGTCGGACAGATCCTGCTTGCGTTCGGGGGTGAAGTTCCCGTTGAACTTGACCACCACCTTGTACTGCACGCCCCGCACCGCGTCCGTCTTCCAGTAGTTCTGCACCCGCTGGAGCACCTTTTCGATGGCGTCGTTGGTCGCCTCTTCCACCAGCACCTGGTCGGTGGTGTTGGGCCGGGTCTGCGAGTAGCCCGTCTCGGTGCCCAGAAGCCTGGCCGTGGACGTCTCGTAGGCCTTGACCACCAGGCTCGCCTTGCGCCCTTCCGCCACCGGAGACACGTCCCCCGCGTAGGTGATGTAGACGTCGGCTCCCGTGGCCAAAGCGATCTGGTAGGCCTGGTCGTCCTCGGTCCCCTTGATGTTCCCGACCATCTGCGCCTCGGAACCAAGGGCGTCCTGCGCACGGGGGGACACGACTTCGTACTGGCGCTGGGTCAGGTAGCTCTCGATGGCTCCCGCCGTCTGCTGGGCCAACGGGTTGGCGCCCAGCACGTCCAATGGGCTCTTGCCCTTGGGCGCATCCGGCAGCACCATGATGACGGGGTTTCCCGCCCCCGCGGCCAGATCGGACGTCGAGGAGAGCACGCCCTTGGAGACCAGGAAGTCGTTGAGGGCTCCCTTGTCGATGCGGATCATGCGGGTGACTTCGTAGGTGCCGTCCGGAAGACGGCGCGTGGAGGTCACGTGGTCGGCGGTCCAGGTCACGTATTTCTGCGGGTGGGAGTAGATCTCGTCCAGGACCCGCTGGGCGCTTTGCTTTTCGTCGTCCGTGGTCACCAGCTTGTCCGACCAGCGGAACAGCACGAACTGGATGGCCACGCGCGGAATGTCGGCCTCGGCGTCCTCGGGTTCCACCCCCACGCCCGTGGCCTTGACGGTCACCTCGGTGGGCGAGAAGCTCTCCTGGAAAGCGGCCTCGTTCCCCATGGGCCGGGGAGGTGGCGGCGGCTTCTTGGCGAAGGCGGTTCCCGCCAGGGCCAGCGCCAGGGCCAAGTTCATGGTCTTGAGGGTGTGCATGGCGGGACTCCAGCGGTTCAGTGCAGGCCGTTTTGCAGGGTGCGGTCCAGGTCGTCGAAGGCCGTCTGCGCCGCGGCCTTGGCCTTGTTGGCCTCGATGGCCGTGCGCGCGGCGGCCAGGGCTCCGTCGGCGTCGAGCTTGGCCAGCGAATAGACCGTCACGGTCCCGTCGCCTTGGCTCAACTCGCGCTTCTCCACCGTGCAGCCGGACAGGTTCATGTCCACGAGGGTCTTGCCCACCACCTGCGAGAACTCCAGATTCTCGGCCTGGGTCCCCTTGCCCGACTGCTCCTGGAAGTCCTTCACCATCTCCTGGACCTTCTGCCCGAGTTGGCGCGCGACCTCGCGGCAGGCGCGGTTGTCGGCGATGTCCTTGGCCAGTTGGAAGGTCTGCTTTTCGGCTTGCGCCGACCCGTAGATCTGCCCGTTGGAGGCCTTGGGGGGATTGAGGATGAAATCGGGAACTCCTTGCGGCTTGGGGCCGCAGGAGGCCAACAGGATGGCGGCGAAGGCCGCCGTGGGGAGGATTCTTCTACTCTTCATGATGAGTCTCCGGTTCAAGGGGCACGACCCATAATCAACACTCCCGAAAGGTCGGGGTCAAGCAGGAAAATCGAGGCTGTGACGGCGATCACGACGGGCGGGAATCAACCACCGCCGCCCGGCGTCCTATGCTGATTCGACACGGCTTGGCCGCGATTCGCCGTCCCGGTTCTCAGCCTTCCTCGGATTCGGTCGCGCCCTTCCCCGGACGCAACCGCGTCCACAGGCCCCAGATGGTGCGCGGTTGGGGGAAGGACAGGTCGTGTCCCACCTGCGCCGTCCACGGGTCGGGCTGGGCGCGTTTGGCTTTCAGGAAGGCCAGCATCCCGTCGCGGGTGGGCAAATGGCCCCGGTCCCGGCACTGGCGCAGCCATTCGCACAGGAAATGGGCGGCGCCCCGCAAGGTGTCGTCGTCGGCGAAGCGGCGGGGGAAGAGGGCTTCCGCCGAACCCGCGAGCCGAACCCGACCGTCCTGGACCCGGATCTTGGAATCCGCCAGACCCGCGAGGTCCTTCCAGCGGTCCATGGGGGCGTCGGAGAGGACCGAGTCCCAACGGACCGCGGGCACCGATGCGGGCGCCTCGGGTGCCACTTCGCGCGCCTTGTCGGTGGCGTCGGAGGGTTGGAAGTCGGCCATCACCAGGACCAGGTCGGCCACGGAGAGCCATTCGGAGGAGGCTCCCGCCACGACCACCATGGAAATCCCCCGCTCGGCGAGTTCCCTCGCGCGGGCCACCAGGGGAACGACGCTCTCGCCGGTCGGGAGGAGCAGGGAGATGCGGCGGTCCCGGGTGAGGAAATTGGCCGCCGAGGCGTCCTCGTCCACCAGCAGCAACCGCGCCCCGGTGGCCAGGGCCTCGTGCAGGTTGGCCGCCTGGGAGGTGGCGCCCGAGGCCTCGTCCACGGAAAATCCCGAGGGGTCCTGTCCCGGCAGGCGGCGGAAGAAGGGGGAGAGGTCGCAGGGGGCCACGGCGCGATCCTCCTCGACGGAGACGGATTCCGTCCCCGCGCTGGAGCAGGCGAGGGCGAGCCCGTCCTTGGGGCCCAGCTCCGACGCGGCCTTGCCCAGCGCCTCCAGGAAGGTGGTCTTGCCGTGGAAGGCCGATCCCACCACCACGGTGATGCCGTGCGGGATGGCCAGCCCCTCCAGGGTCGCGCCGTGGGGAAGCTCCAGCCGGGAAAGGAGCCCCTGGGGCACCCTCAGCCGGACCGCGCCGGGAGGCGGGCGTCCGTCCACCCGCCGGTGCGCGGCGCATCCCTGCGGCAGGAAGGCCGCGAATCCGCGCGCATCCATGGCTTCGCGGATTCCCTCGCGCTTGCGCAGGTGATCGGCCAGCTCGCGGACCTTCTCCGGGGGCAATCCGCCCGCGATCTCCAGGGCCAGGGCGGGGACGCGGTCGGCGAGCACGGCGGCGGCGGGCTCGGACAGAATCCGTCTACCCTGGGCCGGGAAGGAGAAGGAGAAGCGCAGCGTCAGCGACCTTCCGAAGGCGCAGGCGGACCGGGGGCGGACGGTCTCGTCGGGCCGCGCGGTGCGGACGCGGCCTCCGGGGCCGTCGCCTGCGGGAAGGGACTCCGCGGGCAGGCGGGCGGAGAATTCCCGGAGGAACAGGTCTTCCAGGGCCAGCCTCTCGAAGGGGTCGGCGGGCAGGAACATGTTCGGGTGGAAGGACGGTTGGAGTTCCAGCCGCATCCGCGAGGCGGGAGCGTAGGGATCTCCCTGGATGTGGTCGATGGACAGCGACAGGTCGCGGTCGGGATGGGTTCCGGACAATTTCCGCAACTGGCCGAACGGCTTGCCGTCCAGGTCGCGCAGGTACAGGCGCAATCTTCTCAAGGGCTGATCCTCTTTCCTCGCGGGAACCGGTTCAGAATTTCCAGGAAACCCTCGCGTCCAACCCGTCGGCGGTGGGAGCCATCTCCAGGGCCACGCCCGCCTTGGCGGCGGACGATTTCTCCAGCCGCAGGATGTCCAGGGCCGCCACCAGGCGCAGGACCACCAGGGTGCCAGCCGCCGAGTACAAGGCCACCTGGCTCGCGCGCCAGCGCCGGTACTGGTTTTCGAATTCCTGGAGATGGAGGTTGTTCGCGGGATTTTCCGGACTGCCCCAGTCCCAACCGTGGGCCGCGTCGTCCGGGAACTGCGCGGTGGTGGACGGGCCCGACAGGATCTGCGCCTGGTCGTAGGAATCTTGCCTGCCGCCCACCGGTCGACGGCTGCGGTAGCTGCGCATCAGGGAAAGCAAGGCGGGATCCGGACTGGATCCCAGCGACGCTCCCGCGTAGCGGTCGGCGATCTCGGCGGCGCTGGCCAAGGCTCCGGTGCCGGTCTGCCAGGAGATGAACAAGGCGGCCCAGCCCAGGAGGTCCAGGGCATGGTAGGCCGGTGCGCTGCCTCCGTACCCGGCCCAGGTGTGGCCGGCGCCGGGAAGGACCAGGGAAAGACCCACGGCCGCGAGCGTGGATGGCCCCTTGGAGGTCGCGGCGGTGTCCACCGTGATGACGGCACCGGTGGGCCCGAAGGAAATGCTGGTGGAGGGAACCAGAACCGGTCCAGGCGCCGGGGTGGGTCCTGGCACCGCCATGGGCCCGGGTGCCAAAATGGGTCCGGGCACCGCGGTAGGCCCGGGCGGGAGAGGGGCCGCGATGGCCGGGCTGGCGGGAGCTTCGGAGCCGGGTGTGGGCTGTGCCGCTGCCGCGGGAGATTTCGCGGAGTCGACCGCCAGGGGGGCGGCAACGACCGGCGGGGCGGGATCTCGCGAGACCGCGGGGATGGAGTCGGATGGCGCCGCGAGCAAGACAGCCAGGAGGAGGCCCGTCATCAGAAGCTCCAGTCCAATTGCCCTTGCAGGGTGGCCGAGGTCGAGGTCCATGCCAGTCCGCCTTGGACCCCCAGATGGTCCAGCCAGGAAGTCTGCAGATGCAGCAGTTCCCGATTCATCCTGGAGGCTTGGAGGGCGGCGTCGAAAGCGGCGGCGAGGTGGTTCAGGATCATGCCTCCCAGGAACCATTTCTGCATTCTGGCCAATTGGTCGGACCGTTCGCGCAGGGCCAGGTAATGCTGTTGCTCGGGCGTGGTCCCGTAGGGATTGATGGTCAGGGCGGCGGGATTGGGTCCCGTGAGCGCGTTGTAGTAGTCCTGGATCTCTTGGGGAGTGACGGTGTTCTGGTCGTCGTCCCAGCCGGTGGCGAACTCCGGATAGTTCCCGATCAGGCTGTAGAACGAGTTGAGGTCCTTGATGTTGTGGGACCGGAAGGAAAGGACCGAGTCCTGGGTCCAGGCGCCCGCTGCCGTGGACGATATGCCTCCCACGGAATATTGGCTCGCGAATCGGCTGGAGTAGTATCCGTTGGCGGTGGTGGGGGCGTCGACACAGGCGCTCCATGCGCTGTTCTGACTGCTGGAGGAAGGGCCGAAGATGGCGTTGCAATAGCTCTCCCGCTGGGGAGCGGTCGCGTTCATGTAGGCTTGGCCGGTGTCCAACCCGCTGCTGTCTCCGTAGAGTCTTTGCCAAGACTGCTCGTAGGCCTGCTGTCTCCAATGGAGGGCCGCGTATTGCTCGGCCTGGCGCTCCTTCTCCCGGGCTTGGACGATGACCACCTCGTACCAGCCCACGCCCAACCCGATTTCGGTGGCCGCGAAGAAGGTGGCCTTGATCCAGGACCCGACATAGATCTGTCCGGCACCGGGGACAATCAGCGAGAGGAAAAAGGCCTTGCGCGGTGATCGGTACCGGCGCGCCGCCTCGGGATCGGTCTTGAGCTTGATCTCGAGGGCCTTTTCCTCGTCCTCTGGGGTGTCGATTTCCGACGGCTCCGGCACCGGGGCCGGAACCGGCGCGGAAACCACCGAGTCGGGTCGCACCTGGACTCCCGGAGGAGGTCCGTGTCCGTGGTAGGACTGGGGCGGGGAGGCGGGGAGCGCAGCGGGCGGATTGGTGTCCGGAACGGGCTGGCTCGGGGTGGCGGCGGGTGCCTTCGCGGAGTCCGACGGCGGGGGAGAAGGGATGACGTCACCGGGTTCCGAGTGGGCGGTAACACCTAGACACAGGGCGGCCAGGAACCAAGCCGACACGGTGGGAGCACGCATGCAGCGAATGTACCAAGCCGCCCAGGGTCGGTGGGATTTCAATCGAAGCCCAGGACGTTTCGCATGGAATACAGTCCCGGCTTTCGACCCGAGACCCATCGCGCCGCGCGCACCGCACCTTCCGCGAAGGTTCGGCGGCTCTCGGCGTGGTGGTGGATCTCGATCCGCTCGCCTTCCCCGAAGAAGCTCACCCAATGGTCGCCCACCACCGAACCGCCGCGGACGGCGTGGATCCCGATTTGGCCCACGGGCCGCTCGCCCGGCATGCCTTCGCGACCGTACACGGCGACGTCGGCGAGGTTCACCCCGCGGCCCTTGGCCAGGGAGCGGGCGAGCATCAGGGCGGTGCCGGAGGGCGCATCCTTCTTGTGCTTGTGGTGGGCTTCCACGATCTCCGCGTCGTAGCCGCGTTCCCCGAGGACCTGGGCGGCCTTTTCGACCAATTCCAGCAGGAGGTTCACGCCCACCGAATAATTCGCCGCCGCCACCACCGGGACGTGGCGAGCCGCATCCTGCAAGGCGATTTCTCCCGCCTCGCCCATCCCCGTGGTGCCCACGACCAGTGCCATGCCGTGGGAAGACGCCGTCCTCAGCACTTCCAGGGTGTTTTCTGGGCTGGAAAAGAGGATGGCCACCCTCTGCGGTGCCGCCACCTCGGCGAGACTCCCGGAGATGGATGCGGACACCCCATCCACGGGCGATGGCGAACCGGAGAGTTCGGGCCGATCCACCAGCCCTTCCACCGGGATCCCGGCGGAAAGGGCGGCTTCCTGGAGCGCCCGGCCCATCCGACCGTAGGCACCCACGATGACGAGGCCCGGCTCCATACTCAGCCCGCGGACTTCACGACCCAGACCTTGACCTTGGCTTCCACGTCCGCGTGCAGCCGGACCGGGACGCTGAACACGCCCAAGGCCTTGATCGGTTCTTCGAGGACGAAGTGCGCCTTGTCGATCTGCAGGCCGGCCTCGGCGAGCTTCTCGGCGATCTCGTGCGATCCCACCGACCCGTAGAGCTTGTCGCCCTCGTGGACGCGGACGGAAACCGTCACCGACATGCCGGAAAGCTTCTTGGCCAGCTCCAGCGCGTCGTCCTTGTGCTTGAGGTCGCGGGAAACCTGGCGTTTCCTCTCGACTTCCAGGTGGCGCAGGTTCGCGTTGGTGGCGGGCAGCGCCAGGCCTTGGGGCAGAAGCCAGTTCCGACCGTAGCCGTTCTTGACCTTGACCACCTCGAACGCCTTGCCGAGACCCTTGATTTCGGATTTTAGGATGATGTTCATCGCGTTCTCCCCGTTCAGCGCATGGTCTCTGCCACGAAGGGCAGGAGACCGATGATGCGGGCGCGCTTGATGGCCGTGGCCAGCTCCCGCTGGTAGTCGGAAGATGTCCCGGACATTCGACGGGGTACGATCTTGCCGCGCTCGTTGACGAAGCGGCGAAGCAGTTTCTCGTCCTTGTAGTCGATGTGGGCGATCTTGTTTTCCGTGAAGAAGCAGCTCTTCTTGCGCTTGCGTCGGATGGCCATGGTCAGTCCTCCTTGTCCGAAAGGTCCGGGTCGTCCAGCAGGTCCGGTTGATCCACGGGGTGGAGCGGTGGCAATCCGGAGGGATTGTCCACGACGGTGAGAAAGCGCAGGATGGTCTCGTCCAGCCGGAGCATGCGTTCCAGTTCCGCCACCAGGCTTCCCTTGGCCACGTTGTAGTAGTACACGGTGTAGTCGGCATGGCTGCGACCCTGGATCTCGTAGGCGATTCGGCGCTTGCCCCAACGGTCGATTCGGACGATCTCGCCGCCGGCGGCGATCAAGGTCTCGAACTTCTTGACCGACGCTTCGATGGCGGCGTCTTCCTGGTTGGCGTCGACGAGGACGACTGTTTCGTACAGCTTGGCCAATTCGGCCTCCCTTTGGACTTGGGCCCCCGCGCGACGCGGGAGCAGGGTGGATGTCCTCGGACCGGAACTCCGGCACCGAGAGGGAGGCAACGTTAGTAAATCTTCGCTCCCTTGCCAGGCTTCAGGGGAGGAGACGCAGGTTGTCCAGGAGGATCGGACCCGAACCGGCCGGGATGTTGACCGCCATCCGCACCTTGAAGTCCGAGAAGGACTTGCCGGCGAGCTGGGTGCCCAACCAGGTTGGGATCGGCATCGCCAGGGTGTTCCAGGTTCCCA
>CAYXXL010000046.1:0-13274 GCA_964469025.1 uncultured Fibrobacteria bacterium | reverse complement strand
CCGCAATCGCGGGCCATCTCGCCCACGGAGGAACTCAAGCCCCCGGCGCCGTTGTCGGTCAGGGAGCTGTAGAGGCCCAGGTCCCGGGCTTCCAGGAGGAAATCGGTCATCTTCCTCTGGGTGATGGGGTCCCCGATCTGCACGGCGGACACGGGCGATGCATCCGTCAGCGCCTCGGAGCTGAAGGTCGCGCCGTGGATGCCGTCCTTCCCGATGCGTCCTCCCACCATCACGATCCGATCGCCGGGCCGGACCTTCTTCTCGGCCGAACCTTCCCAGGTGCCGTCGGGGGTGGGAAGCGTCGCCGGCATGAGTCCGCCGGTGCCGCAGAAGACCAGGGGTTTTCCCAGGAACCGTTCGTGGAACACGATGCTTCCGTTGACGGTGGGGATCCCGGATTCGTTGCCGCCGTCCTTCACGCCGCGGTGCACTCCCCGCAGCAGCCGCCTGGGATGCATCAGACGCGGCGGCAGGGGCTTGTTCCAGTCGGGGGGCGCGAAGCAGAAAACGTCGGTGTTGAAGATGGGCCTGCACCCCTTGCCGGTGCCCAGGATGTCGCGGTTGACGCCAACGATTCCCGTCATGGCGCCGCCGTAGGGATCCAGGGCCGAAGGGCTGTTGTGGGTCTCGGCCTTGATGGTCACGAAGTGGTCTTCGTCGAACCGGAACACCCCGGCGTTGTCGGTGAACACCGACACGAGGTCCGGTCGCCGCGGAGCCAGTTCCCGGGTCGTGGCCCGGATGAAGGTCGTGAAGAGACCGTGGATCTCCTCCCGGCCCTGGGCGTCGCTGTAGAGGATCCGGGCGCTGAAGATCTTGTGCTTGCAGTGCTCGCTCCAGGTCTGCGCGATCACTTCCAGCTCGATGTCTGTGGGATCCTCGGGCAGGCCTTGTTTCGCCCGGAACAAGCGGGTGGGCTCGCTGCGGTAATGGTCCCGGACAGCCCTCATCTCCTCCAGCGTCAGGGCCAGCACCATCCTTCGCGACAGGGCCGTCAAGGCGTCGTCGTCGTCGGGGAGCGGAATGGTGGCGGTCGCGGGCTGGTGCGTGCTGGTGACCGCGCGGGAGCGTGCCGAAACGCGCGCACCGCCTTCCCAGTCGGAGCGGGAGAGGTGGATGCAGTCTTCGATGAGATCGTTGTGGAGGCCGGCGGCGGCCTCGGCCATGCGCGAGGCGTCCAGGCCTTCGACGACGACCTGGAGCGATCCATAGACGTGGAACGATCCCGTCTCGCGGCCCAGAAGCTCCGCGAGCCCCTCCGCCGCCGTGTGGCCCACGTTGTCCGTCACCCCTGGGCGGAATCCGATCTCGAAAAGGTCGGAGAACCCGGGCAGGATGATGGGGACGAGCGGATCGTCCAGGCGGGCCACCTCGGATACGGGATCGGAAAAGAGCTTCCCCATCGCCCTGGGCAATTCGGCCGGTGCGAAGTTTCCCTCGAGGGTGAACACGCGAATGGTACGCAGCCGGGACACGGGGATCCCCGCATCCTCGGAAAGCTGGGTGGCCAAGCGACGGGCCGGGGAATCCCCGAGATCGGGCCGGACGGCGACTTCGATGCGATGCAGGCTCATGGAAGGTGGAAAAGGTAGCAGGATCGGCCGACGGGACCGATGGATCCGGCATTCTGTTTCCGGACCGGATGTTGAAATGGCACCAACGGCTTCTGGGAGGGCCCGTGCGATTCGCCAGCGCGGCCCCCGCAAGGCGCCATAAGTTCCGATTCACGGAACCACTTCGCGCCGCAGGACGGCCGGTGGATGCACCCGGGAGGATTCGCGGATGGCACGTTTCACTGGATTCCTGGTCTCGATCCTGGTCCTCGTGTGGGCGGGGTCGGCGAATTCCCAGAGCGAATTCAATCCGGACACCATCGTCGCCATCCTGCAGCATACGGCGCAGTACCGGATGAACCAGGACACCCTGAACAACAAATGGGTGGATGGCGGCACCTACTTCCCCGGGGTGATGGCCGTCTACAAACGGACCAAGCTGCAGATGTACCTGGACGCGCAGACGACTTGGGCCAAGCGATACAACTGGCAACCCTACGGGGACCCGCTCACCACCAACGGGGACAACCAAACCTGTTTCCAGACCTACAGCGAGATCTATCTCCTGGACTCGCTGCCCGCCAACGCGTACATGGTCCAACCTGCCGACAAGAACCTGGCCAACATGTTCGACAAGGCGCCGCAGCCCAACAAGCGCTGGGGTTGGATCGACGAGATGTACATGTCTCCTCCCGGCATGGTCCGCGTCGCCCAGGCCACCCACAAGACCCGCTACGTGGACTCGATGGACGTCTACTGGTGGAACTCCAGCAACTACTACTTCGACAAGACCAATCAACTTTTCTATCGCGACGCCACGTTCTTCAAGACGGGCACGTTCTGGTCGCGAGGCAATGGCTGGGTCTTCGGGGGCATGGCCCGCATCATCCCCTTCCTACCCGCGAACTTCCCGACCCGGGCCAAGCACATCGCCCAGTTCCAGGCATTCGCCGCAAAGCTCGCGACTCTCCAGCAAGCCAACGGGCTCTGGACCAGCGACCTTCTCAATCCCGCGAAGTTTCCGCAGAAGGAAACCAGCGGATCGGCCTTCTTCTGCTTCGGGATGGCATGGGGCATCAACAACGGGTTCCTGGACAGGGCGACCTTCGAACCCGTCGTGCGCAAGGCCTGGACGGCGCTAGTGGGGTGCCTGAACCCCAACGGGTCCCTTGGTTGGGTCCAGGCCACGGGAAGCGCGCCCGCCGCCACCGTGCAGGGATTCAACATGCCCTACTCCGAAGGCGCCTTCCTGCTGGCGGGAAACGAGGTGTACCAGATGGTCCGCGCCGATGCGCTGGCGGCCGGGCGTGCGCCTACGACCACACCCGGGCCCGCCGCCGCGGAACTCGTGCTCGGTGTCCAGGGCGAGAGCCTCGCCGTTCCCGCCGGAGCCAGGAGCTACGAGGTGTATACCTTGCAGGGGAGGAGGATCCTGGTGAAGGATCTGGGAACCGGGTCGGCTCCCGTGGCGACCGTTTCCCTGAGCGAGCTCGGAAACGTCCAGGGAGCGCGGCTCGTGCGTTTCCTGTTCCGTTAGGATCACCGCCGCGGCGGGGGAAAATTCCCGCCCGGGAACCATTGGAGAACGCATCATGAACCTTCGACGCTGCCGTTGCGGAGCCCTTGGATTGGCCAACGCACTTCTGATTCTAGGCGCTTCTGGTGTCTGGGCAAATCCGATGGTGGCCTTGGACGAGTACCACAGCAACTACACGGCTCCCCACTACACCTACGCTTGGTGGGACAAAACGCTTGGCGGATATTCGAAGTTCGCCGGGATCGTGACCAGCCTGGGGGCCGATACCACCAGCCTGCACGCCCCCATCGATTCCGCGGTCCTGTCCAAGGTGCAGGTGCTGATCATCGTGGATCCGGACACGCTGCCCTCCAAGTTCATCCAAGCATCGGAAATAACTGCCGTGGACTCCTGGGTCCAGCGCGGCGGAACCCTGATGCTTTTCGCGAACAACGCGGGAACCTGCGAATTCACCCATCTGAACCAGCTTGCGGCCAAGTTCGGGACCCAATTCAACGGAGACACCTACGGAGGCGGTTTCAACCTGACGCCGCTCCCGACCCATGCCTTCTTCACCGGGTGCAAGACCATCCACATCAAGAACATGTCCACGCAGACGGTGTCGCCGCCTGCGCAGGCGGTCCTGACTCTCTCCGGGAAGGTCTTGATGGCCACCTCCACCAAAGGGCTGGGCAAGATCTTCGCTCTGGGCGACCCCTGGCTGTACAACGAGTACATCGATTCCGCCGACAACGTCAAGGCGGGCACGAACGTGATGCGTTGGATCCTGACGCCGAATCCCACATCCCTCCAGGCGGCGCGGGCCAAGTCCGTCCCGTCGCGCGGGGGAGCGGCCTACACGATCCTGGGGCGGCGTTGGGACGGAGTTCCTTCATGGGCCCAATCGGTGGGGATCGGAGTCTACCACGCTCCCAGTCTGCCCTGAGGGCGGACATGTCCCGAAGGGCGCATCGTGGTTGTCGGCGATGCCATCCCGGCTTGACACTCCAAGCGACCTGCGACTATGCTTCCGGCCTCGAACGCAGCTGTAGCTCAATTGGATAGAGCATCTGACTACGGATCAGAAGGTTTGGGGTTCGACTCCCTACAGCTGCATTCACCTCTTCTTCGGAGGCAGCGATGAGCGTGGCGGAGACCCTCGACAACGTGCTCGACAAGGTCAAGAGCCTGGTTCAAGCAGAATCCGTGGTGGGCAAGCCGATCCAGGCACCGGACGGGTCCATCATCGTGCCCGTCTGCCGAATCTCCGTCGGTTTCGGAGGCGGTGGAGGAACCAAGTCCGAAGGCGAAGGGGTGGCCACGGGCGCGGGTGCCGTGGTGACGCCGGTGGCTTTCCTGGTGCTGCGCCCCGATCGCACGGATCTGGTCCCGCTGGATCGCGAGTCCTGGCAGTTCGGCAAGGTCGTGGATTTCATCCCAGACATCATCGAGAAATTCCGCCGCAAGACTCCGGAAAAGCCGCCGACTTGATCGCAAATCCCCCTTCCAGGTTCTTTTCGGATCCTGGAAATTCCGGTGCTCCCCTGGGGAACCTGCGGGTGGTACATTTGGCCGCTCCCGTCTCCCATCGAACTGGGAGGGGTAGGAGGACGAAGTGGAACAGTCCATCGCGGAACCGGAGCTCAGAAGCTTCTTCCAGCGCCTTGGCCACTCCGAGCAGGGTTGCTCGGAGTGGGTCCTGGTGGATCCTCGAAGCCGCGAGATCAGGGGCACGGGATTCTTCACCGACCCCGATCTCCTGATCAGCGCCCTCAACGCCTACGCCGGCAACTACAACATCCAGGTCTGCCGCAACCCCCGTCCTCGCTCGCTCCAGGCCCAGAGCGGGGGGAACAACCAGTTCGACAGAAGCCGCACGCGCGTGGCCGCGCTCGAGCAGTTGGAGACGTTGGACAGCACCGTGGTGCTCTGGAGATCCAAAGGCCGAAGCTCCCAGGACCAGGTGGGAAGCATCGCGGCGAATCTCATGGCTCGCGTCGGGATCAACGAATATTCGGTGGAGACGGCCGGATCCCTGGTGGCGGTGCGCATCCGCTTCCAGCCGTCGCCTTCGCGGCGGTTCGGAACCATAGACGACTGCCGCACCGTCTTCGCGCGGCTGGAGGAGCATTTCCGGGAAAAGCTCACCGCCGAGGAGAAGGCCGACGTCGAGATCGTCCCCAACTCCAGTCCCGATCTCCACGACTCCGCGGTGGGGGTGCCCCAACCCATCCAGAACGGCTGGGCGATGGGCCGCTGGCTGTACGCCCCGGCCGACAGTCCGGACCCGACCTTGGACCGCATGCTCTCCGACCTGTCGCAGGGGAAAAACCTGAGTCTCGCGGCCGGTCATACCACGACCATGTTCACCGTGCGTTCCGAGGGCCTCATGGCCGACTGGTCGGCCGACGAGAAGTACGGCGAGGAAACGTTCACCGAAGGAGGTGGCATCCTTCCGAAAGGCGCCACGCTCAAGATCGAATCCGAGGAGGGAAAGCAGGCCAAGAGCCAGATCGAGAACCTGGAGACCCTTTCCCGCGAAGCCTACCTGCGGCGCACCCGAGCGATATGGCGGGCACCTGTGGCCACCAAGCCGCTGAACGCGCGCACCGGCGGAGGAACCCGGCCGGGCGAGGTCTGGGGGGTGGAGGGGAACTCCTTCAAGGCCGTCCAGGACTGGATGCTCGCCGGGATCGAGACCATCCTGAAATCCCGCGACGCCCTGGTCTTCTGGACCTCGACGCGCCTGCAGCCCGGCGCGTTCCAGGCGCGAGGGGTGGAGCGCATGGCCGGAAAGCCCATCGAGGACATGGACGGGATCTCCGACCCGGCCGTCGCGATCCTCGCCCAACAGCAGTACCGCGCCCAGTTCAAGCGGATGCCCATGCTCTTCCCCCACGATCCGGCGGACGGCTTGGGACAGATCCTGTCCCAGACCAGGGCCTTCCGGCACTCCGACGACGCACTCGCCCATCTTCCCGGCCTGGCCGCCATCGACGGTTTCGACGACTTCGCCGAGGAACCCGGCGCCCTCCGCCAGGCCCGACACTTCGCGCAGGACGCGCACTGCGCCGTGTGGATCGGCTCCACCGACCGTCCGATCGCCGCCCATCTGGTGGACATGCACATCTCGCTCCACCTGGGCGAGGAAGCGGTCCGGAAGTGGATGGACGATCCGGTCACGTCCATGGACCCGGACCATTCGCTCAGCCGCCAGGTGGTTCCGCGACTCTTCGGGGAAGTGGCGCAGGGGAGGATTCCCTGCGTGGTGCGGGCTTTCCAGGCCCAGGAGTCGTGGAGCATGCACGCCTACCACCTCTACCACCCGGGCACGGGCCGCTTCCAGAACATCGTGCCCAAGCGCGAGGGCTGAGTCCTGTCGGGGGGCGTTTCGGGCCAGATCCTGTGGCTTTCAAGGGAGTCCCTGCGCGGATTCCGCCGTTCCGGGAGCGGGGCGCTGGCCTCCACCTGGAGCACCGCGCTGGCCTGCTCGCTGCTCTTCCTGTTCCTGTGTTCCGCCCAGGGGTGGATCTCCTGGAGCCGGGCGGAGCGCGACCGCCAGGGCTGGGTGGAGCTGTTCCTGACGGATTCCGTCAAACCGGGCGACGTCGTGGACCGGGCCAGGGCGGTTTCCGGTTCCCGGGAGGTCCGCCTGGTGGACAAGGCAAGGGCCAGGGAAAGGTTCGTGGAGCGGTTCGGTCCCGAGATGCTGCAGGCACTGGATTCCAACCCCTTGCCGGTTTCCGTCCGCATGCGGGTGGACGGTTCGCCCCAGCAGGTGGCCGACATCGTTTCCAGGCTGCAGGCCATCCCGGGCGTGGAATCGATCGACTCCCCGCACGGGGAACTCGAGGACCTCGACCGGTTCCAGGCCTGGGTGGGACGCGCGGGACTGCTCGCCGCCCTGGTCCTGTTCGGGGTGGTGTTCGGGGTGGTGCGCAACTCCGTGCAACTGTCCCTGGCCGGTCGCGGTCGTCTGATCGACAACATGCGGATCCTGGGCGCGTCGCGTTGGCAGATCCAGGCTCCCTTCGTCATCGAAGGCCTGATCCAGGGCCTGCTCGGGGGTGTCCTGGCCTCCGTCATTCCCTGGATCGCGCTCTGGACCGCGCGCACGGTCCTGCCGCTGCCATTGGCCCTGGATCTGTCGTGGGGACTGCGCGCGGGCGCGGTCACCACGGTCTTCGCCGCCCTGGCCGGCGGCGGTGGTGGCTGGTGGACCGTCCGTCGCGCCTTCCGGTGAGATTGCCCTTCCTCGTCCTCTCGCTTTGCGGAGCGCTCCACGCCGCTTCGGTGAGCGAGCTGGAGGATCGCATCGGGGAGGAGAAGAAGGAGCTTTCGCAGATGCGCTCCGAACTGGAGGAGGGGCGTCGGCACCTGAACGAAATCTCCGAAAAGGCGAAGGACCAGGAGGCCGAGCTGGCCCAGGTGGAATCGAACATCCAGCTGGGAAGCCGGATCCTGCAGCGCCTGGATTCGACCGAAGCCCTCTACCGCGACCTGGTGCAGCGCTCGGAAACCGATCTCAAGGCGGCCACGGACAGCTGGAGGGGTCGCCGCACGCTCCTGGCGCGGAGGATCCGGCAGATGTACGAAAAGGGCCGCCCCCGGCCCGAAGTTGCCTGGATCGGAAGTTCGGACCCCGACGAGTGGGCGCGGACCCTGGCCGATTTCCGGTCCGTTGTGCGTGCCGATCGCGAACTCCTGGACCTGGTGGTGGTCCGGCAGCGCGAGGCCGGCCGACAACTGGAAGCCCATCGGTTGCGGGTGGCGGGACTGGAGGAGATCGCCGGGCAGAAGCAGCAGGAGATGGCGCAGTTGGAACTGGCGCGCGCGTCCAAGGCGGGCACCCTGGCCGAACTGAAGAACCGGGAAGGGGAGGAGCGCCAGCGCCTTTCCGAACTGGAGGCCTCGCAGAAGGCCCTGTCCCAGCTTCTGGCCAACCTGGAGCGCCGTCGGGAAAAGGCCGAGGAAGACCGGCGCAAGGCGGAAGAGGAGGCCAGGAAGCGGGAAGAGGAGCACAGGCGCGCGGAGGAACAGCACCGGAAGGAAGCCATCCTGCGCAAGAAGGAGGGAAAGCCGCCCCCGCCACCCGTCAAGATCGCCTTGCCGTCCCCGCCGCCGCCCGTCGAGGACAAGGCATTGGAAGGCCCGCCCCCGGCGCGCCAGGGGCTGTGCTGGCCGGTGCAGGGAGCCGTGCTGTCGCGATTCGGGCTGGAGAAGAATCCCGTCCTCGGGACGGTGACCCGGAACTTGGGCGTGGAAATCGGCGGAAAGGCCGGACAAGCCGTGCTTTCGGCCGCCGCGGGCAGGGTCGCGGCGGTGACGGAACTGCCCGGGAGGGGCACGACCGTGATCCTCGAGCATCCGGGCGGCTACTTTTCCATTTATGGCCAACTGTCGCACACGCGGGTGTCGGAAGGGCAAGCCGTCGCCGCCTGCGCGGAAGTGGGGACCCTGGCGTCCTTGGTGCCGCCTCGGGTCTATTTCGAATACCGCCACAACCTGAAGGCCGAGGATCCGTTGGAATGGCTGACACGATGACGGAGCGGGCCTGGACCGCCCCGGGAACCCTGGACGGGTTGCGGCAAGCCGCGGGATCCGGTCGTTTCCCGCCGGTGCTGCTCCTCCTGGTTCCCCGCGGGGAAGGCGCTCCCCTGCTCCTGGACCTGGCCCAGGCCCTCCTGTGCCCCCGTGCCCGGGATCTGCGCGCCTGCGGAATCTGTCCGGACTGCAGGCGCTTCGCTTCGGGGCATTCCCGATTGCATTGGCTCCTTCCCCAGGTGTCCGAGGACATGGCCCAGAAGATCGAGCCCTACGGACCCGAGTGGATCCTCAAGGATCCCTGGACGGCGGCCCTCCCCCCGCTCTCGGCGCAGATCCCCGTGGGTGGCGAGGGAACCGATCCCACCTGGCCCATGATGGTCGCCGGTGTGCGCGGTCTGGCGGGCCGGCTCGCGATGTCGGAGCGGGAGAACCGCGTGGTCCTGGTGCCCTGCGCCGACCAGTTGAACCAGAGTTCCTCCAACGCGCTGCTCAAGCTGCTGGAGGAGCCTCCGAACCGCACCTACTTCATGATGGCCGCTCCTGCCGCGGAGCGGGTGCTTCCCACCATCCGCTCCCGGTCCTTCCTCCAACCCGTGCCCCCCCTTTCGCCGGCGCGGATCGCCGAATTCCTGAAAACCAGGGGCGTGTCGGAATCCGTCGCGAAGGAAGCCTCCACCCGCTGCCTGGGGAGACCGGGCGCCGCCCTGGCCCTCTGCTCGGACGAAGCCCGCGCCGTGCGCGCGCGGGCGAGGGAATGGCTGGACATCTGCCGGGGTCGCGACGCGGAACGTGCCCTTTCCTGGATCCTGGAGAGCGAGGAGCTGCAGGCCAAGGACCGTCGGGCCTCCCAGCTTCTCCTGGAAACCGCCCTGGGCGAACTGGAGGGGGGGATGGAATTCCTGGATCCCGGCGAGACCGAATCCGTCGAAGGGATCCGCGCAGGCCTGGAACAGGCCCTGCGCGCGATTTCCCAGCACGCGCGACCGCAGATGGCCCTGACCGGCGCTTGGCTGGGTCTCCATGCCTGACGACCTTCCCAGGGCCCTGTCCGCCCTGCTGGATTCGCGCGGGTTCACCGATCCCGCCGCGTTGCGGCTTCGGCTCTCGTGGCAGCCCGAGGACCTGCTGGACAGGATCTTGGACCCCTCGGGGATGAAGGGATTCGACCGGGCCGTGGAAATCCTGCTCTCGGCGAAGGAAAAGCACGAGACCGTGGTCATCCACGGCGACTACGACGTGGACGGGATGACGGGTACCGCGCTCCTTTGGCTGTCGCTCCGCCGCGCGGGACTCCAGTGCGGTTGGACCTTGCCCCGTCGCGACGGCGAGGGGTACGGGCTTTCGGACGCCTCCCTGGACAGGTGCCTGCGCGGGGAGGGCGTCGAGGGCCTGCCCGAAGGCGCGGACCCCAGGGCGACATGGGTGGTTTCCGTGGATACGGGCGTCACCGCCGGACCCCAGATCGGTCGGGCGCGGGCCAAGGGGCTGGGGGTGATCGTGACGGACCACCATCTGCCCGGCGAATCCTTCCCCGACCAGGCCGAAGTGCTTCTGGATCCCCACCAGGAGGGCTGCGCGTACGGCAACAAGGGCCTTTGCGGGGCCGGCCTCGCCTGGAAGCTGGGAAGGGCCGTCCTGGAGGCGACGGGCGCGGCCCAGGCCTCCGATCCCCTGCGGCTCCTGCAACTCGTCGCGCTGGGGACCCTGGCCGACATGGTGCCGCTCACCGAGGAGAACATCGCGTTGGTGCGGCTCGGGCTTCGCGAACTGCACGAGAGACCCCTGCCCGGCATCGAGGAATTGCTGCTCAACGCCAAGATCAAGCCCGGAACGGTGCCCCATGGACAGGAAATCGTGTTCCGTGTCACGCCGCGCCTGAATTCGGCGGGCCGCATGCGCCAGGGAGAGCTGGCCATCCGCCTGCTGCTGTCGGCGAACGCCGAAGAGGCCCGGCGCTGGATGGACGAGTTGGAGGACCTGAACCAGAAACGCCAGCAGCTGGACCAGCGCATCACGGCCGAGGCGATGGCCCAGGCCCAGGCGCGGTGCGGTGCCGGGGGCGAGCCGCCGCAGGCATTCGTGCTTTCCGGAGACAATTGGCACGAAGGGGTTTCCGGGATCGTCGCGCAGAGGATCGCCGAGCGCTTCGGCCGCCCCGTCTTCGTGCTGGCCCCGGATCCCGGTCAGCCGTCGGAGTGGCGCGGATCGGGGCGCTCGGTGCCGGGCACGGACCTTCACGTGGCCCTCTCCCGCTGCGCCCACCTCCTGGAGAAGTGGGGCGGCCACGCCCAGGCCGCAGGGCTTTCGCTCCGCCGCGACAAGGCGGAGCTGTTTCGCGCCGAGTTCCTCCGCGCGATCGAGGACGCCCGCGCCGGCGCTGCGGGGCCCGGACCGGCCGGAGAATGCCGCGCCGACCTCGCCGAGATGGACGCGGATCTCCTGGGATGGCTGGAGAAGCTCGAACCCTGGGGTCCCGCCAACCCGGCGCCGCTCTTCTGGACGGATTCCGTCAAGATCGTGTCCTTCTCCCGGGTCGGGGAGGGAAAGCACCTGCGCATTTCCGTGCGGCAGGACGACCACGACGTCGACGGGATCGGATTCGGGCTGGGGGGCCACGCTTCGCGCCTGTCCGCGGGACAGTCGGTGCGTCTGGCGTACCAGCCGGAATGGAACGAATTCCGGGGGCGCAAGCAGGTCCAACTTCGCATCAAGGAGATCACGTGAACGGACGGACGCCATCCAAGGACGCGCTCTGGGCAGGACGGTTCGACGCGGGCATGAGCGAGGCACTGCGGGCCATCTCCTTCTCCCTGCACTTCGACAGGGCACTGCTTCCCCACGACGTGCGCGGATCCCAGGCGCACGCCCGCTCGCTGGGCCGTTCCGGGGTGCTGGACCCGGCGGAGGTGGACTCCATCGTCTCTGGACTGGACGGGATCCTCCGCGACTTCCTGGCCGGACAGGATCTGTTCCAATCCTCCGACGAGGACGTCCACATGGCCGTGGAGCGCGTGTTGACGGAAAGGATCGGGACGGCGGGCCGGAAGCTGCACACCGGTCGTTCCCGCAACGACCAGGTGGCCACCGCCTTCCGGCTCCACGTCCGCGACCAGGCGCGGTCCGCCCACCGGGGGATCCTGTCGCTCCAGCGCGCCGTGCTGGAGACCGCCCGGTCCCACGCCGGGACGGTGATGGCCGGATACACCCACATGCAGCAGGCCCAGCCGGTGACGCTGGGACACTACATGCTCTCGCTCTTCTTCGCCCTGGAGCGCGACCGGGAGAGGTTCCTGCAGTCGCGCGGACGCGCGGGACTCTGCCCCCTGGGGTCGGGGGCGCTGGCCGGGTCCGCCTTCCCCGTGGATCGCCGCGCCGTGGCCGACGAACTCGGCTTCGAAGGGATCACGGACAATTCGATCGACGCCGTTGGCCACCGGGACTGGGCGCTCGAATACCTCTCCGCCTGCGCCATCCTGGGAACCACCCTCAGCCGCTACGCCGAGGACTTCGTGACCTGGTCCTCCTCCGAATTCGGGTATGTGACGTTTTCCGACCGCTACACCACCGGCAGCTCCATGATGCCCAACAAGAAGAATCCGGACGGGTTCGAACTGGCCCGGGGCAAGACCGGCCGCCTGGTGGGGAACCTCGCGACCTTGCTGGTGGCCGTCAAAGGAGCGCCCCTCGCCTACAGCCGCGACCTCCAGGAAGACAAGGAACCCGTCTTCGACTCGGCCCGCACCGTCGAGGTCCTGCTGGGCATCTTCCGCGGCGCCCTTTCGGAAGCGACGTGGCATCCGGACCGCATGCGCTCGCGGTTGACGGACCTGCTCCTGGCCACCGACCTCGCGGACCTCCTGGTGGAGGCCGGAGTGGCCTTCCGCGACGCCCACCACATGGTGGGGGTCCTGGTGGGCGACGCCGTGCGCGCCGGCACCGGTCTTTTGGATCTTCCGGACACCAGTTGGGATGTCCTGCCGGGAAAGACCGCCTTGCGGGAGAAGCTGTCGTTCGAATCGAGCCTGGAGCGTCGCGACATCGAAGGGGGGACCGGCCCCTCCTCCGTCGCCCGCCAACTGGGAAACGCATCCGACCGCCTGGAGGCGGCGACCGCGATCCAGGCGGAAATGGACAAAGGGGGATTCTGATGGATTGGTTCCACAACTCCAAGTCGGGCATCGAGACGACGGTCAAGCGCGACACGCCCAACGACCTCTGGGTGAAGTGCGAGAACTGCAAGGAGGTCGTCTACAGGAGCGATTGGACGGACAACCTCGCGGTCTGCCCGGCCTGCGGCCACCACCACCACTTCGGCGCGCGGGAGTACATCCAGCTGCTCCTGGACCCCCAGACGTTCCGCGAGGAGGACTCCACCGTCGCGCCCGCGGACCCGTTGAAGTTCTCGGCGAAGAAGCGGTACAAGGACAGCGTCGCCGCCGCCCAGAAGAGCACCGGGGAGAGATCCGCCGTGGTGTCGGGGACCGGAGAGCTGGAAGGGTCGCAGGTGTCGCTGGCCGTCATGGACTTCCGCTTCATGGGTGGTTCGATGGGGTCGGCGGAAGGGGAAAAGATCGCCCGCGCCCTCCGACGCGGCCTGGACCGGCGGATACCGGCCATCGTCGTGGCCGCTTCCGGCGGGGCGCGCATGCACGAGGGGA
>CAYXXL010000045.1:12175-13287 GCA_964469025.1 uncultured Fibrobacteria bacterium | reverse complement strand
GCTCGTACATCCGGCGTAACTCGGTCAGTTTTGCGGTGGCCTCGTCCGAATCGCTGCGGAATCTCGTGGAACGCGCGGAGCTCGAACTGAAGCGCAAGGAGCTGGGCGCGCGAAGCGACGAGAACCGCGCCAAAAGCACGGAGGAGAAGGCCCTCGCCAAGGCCGCCCGCGAGGACCTGAAGTCGCGCATCGTGGACCTGGACGCCGCGCTTTCGGGAGTCCCCGGGGAGATCGGGCCTTCCGCGGCGCGAAGCGCGCTTTCCTTCTTCGCGTCCATCCGAGGTCGGAGGATACTGTCCAACCTGGCTTCGCTGGAGATCGTCCCGCGCGGCGAGGCCCCCAAGGCGGTCGAGGGGATCCTGTCCGGCAGGACCGTGGTCCTGACCGGCTCGCTCTCCGTACCGCGCGACCACGTCAAGGCGCGCCTGGAAGCCGCCGGAGCCAAGGTGTCGGATTCCGTCAGCAAGAGGACGTCGTTCGTGGTGGCCGGGGAGGAGGCCGGATCCAAGCTGGACAAGGCCCGGGCCCTTGGCGTCGCCGTCGTGGACGAAGGCCGGTTGGAGAGGATCCTGGAGGGATCGGAAGCGATCTAGGCCTTGGTCTGCCGCTCCGTCCAGGCCGCGTGTTCCGCGGCGCGGGCCTGGACGGAGAGCAGGCAACCGCTGAGGCAGGGGGCCTTGCAGGATCCGTCGCAGGGGTCCACATGGATGTTGATCCAGGACATCGGCCATTGGTCCAGGAGCGTGCGCTTGAAGCTCTTGCCCTTGTCGTGCCCGTCCAGCACGGTCAGGGCATAGTCGACGGCCACGTGGGCGTCGATGATGCGCTCTGGACCGGACTTGCGGGTCTTGAGGTCGTGGAGGCTCCTGATGTCGCCGCGGTCCAGCGCGGTGCGCCGGATGTAGTCGATGTCGTCCTGGGGAAGAGATTCGTCCAAAAGTCCCCGCGAAGCCTGCAAGGCCAGCACCCAGGCGGCTCGGACGATCAGGATGGCCACGGCGATGGCGGCCACCGGGTCCACCCAGCGCAGATCCAGCCCCGGTGCAACGAACCTGCCCGCCCAGATGAACGCGAGCCCTGAAAAGACTCCCGCCGAGGTCCAGACATCGGTT
>CAYXXL010000045.1:0-12165 GCA_964469025.1 uncultured Fibrobacteria bacterium | reverse complement strand
CGCAGGTGCACGGCGTCGGCCTTCAGGGCCATGGAGTCGGTGGCGTTTCCCACCCGCATCAGGTACGCGGAAACGAAAAGGTTGGCCCCCGCCGAGACGGCCATGACCCCAACACCCCATCCCGGAGCCTCCACGCCTCCCCCATGGCGGAGCTTGGCCACCGCCTCCCACACGATCATGATCGCGGCCATGAAGATCAGCGCCGCCTCGATCGCACCGGAAAGGTTTTCGTACTTGCCGTGTCCGTAGGGGTGTTCCTTGTCCGCCGGCTGGCCGGACAGCCGCACCGCGAACCAGGCGATGACGGCGGCCATCAGGTCGACCGCGGAGTGGATGGCCTCGGAGATCACGGAAACGGAACCGATGGAAAGCCCCACCGCCAACTTCCCCGCGACGAGCGCGGTGTTGGACGCCACGGAGAGCGATGCGGCCCGCACCTTGGAGGTTTCGTCGATACCGGTCATGTGCGATCCTCCTGCGGACGATGGAGCCATCGTCCAGGAAGGTACTTCCACGGACTCCGGGATCCACCAATCGCCGCGCTTCCGGAATGTGGTAGGTTTGGACCATGTTCGGAAACGACCCTCCCCTGCCCACCCACCCGGGCCTGCCCGGAGAGCGCGTCTGGGTCTGCCGCATCTGCGGCTGGCTCCTGGACGAGCGTGTCGGCGATCCCGGATCCGGAATCGCTCCGGGCACCCCGTTGGAGGACTACCCCGCTGACTGGACCTGTCCGGAGTGCGGCGCGGGGATCGCCGAGCTGGAGCCGTTTTTGGACTGAGCGGATCTCCGCCGATGCCGAATCAGCGCACCCGGTACCTTTGCGCCTCGGTCTTCTCGAACAGACCGGCGGAGATGCTGAATCCCGCCCCGCCCGCTTCCGACCAGGCCGCCACCACGCGAAGCCGTTCCACGAACGGCAGGATCAGGTCGATCCCCGCGAAATAGCCTTCGCCCCGCCGTTGCCTGGATCCGTCTCCCCACCAGGTCGCGGCGTAATCGGTGCCGCAGACGCCCTGCAAGCCCCAGAAGAACGACTGGTCCCAGACGGTTTCCGTCCGCACCGGCAGCGCCAGCCAGCGCAGTTCCAGCGAAGCGAGGTCCTCGGAGGGCGCCACCGACCAGTCCGCAGGCAGGCCTCGCGCCGTGTTCGTCCCACCCACCACGTAGGTGCGCCACCCCCCCCCCGTCCCGTACTGCCGCTGCAGGAGGTTGCTCGCGACAAGGTCCCAGCGCCCGGTGACGGGGATCCAAATCCGCGAATCCGACAGGAATTGCCACGCGTCCACCGGACCTCGCAAAGGTTTTCCGGCCTTTTCCATGGAGACCTCCTGGTAGGCGCCGTCGGTGGTGAGGCCCAGCCGGTCCCGATCGTCCCAGACAAGGCCCCCGATCAGGGAGGGGATCCAGTCCGTGTTGTCCGGGGACAACGCGATGCCAGGCCGGTCGGCGTGGACCTCCACCAGATCCGCTTCGCCAAGAACCCGGAGAGGACCGTCGGAAGGGCCCTGTGCGCGCAGCGCCGAGCTGTAGGAAATCTCCCGGTATTTGCGACCGTCGTCCCACCGCTGGGTGCGGGAGGTGTAGGCATCCCAGGCCACCGGGAGAAGCGCCAAGCGGTTCGAGGACGCCGCGGCCTGCCACTCGAAGTCCCTTCCAGCCAGGAACAGGAATTCGCCCGCGATGGCCTGCCCCAGCAGATTGGGCGTCTTCAGTCCCGCCCCCAGACTCAGCCCTTCTTCCTCGGAAATCCGACCGTTGGGAACCGGAAGGAACCAGGGCAACTCCGTGACCCGGTAGGTCAGCGTGTCGCCGGATCGCGAGGATTCCACCCCGGCGAAGATCCCCAAGTGTTCCAACCGATCCCTGTCCGAGCCCGCGCAAGCGGAATCGCAGCTTTCACCAGGCCTGGCGTGGATCTCCGTCCAGACCCTGCTCGAATCCGAGTGGCGGAGCCCGGCGATGCGCACCGAGGCCAGCGGAGCATCCACGGTGTCGGCACCGAAGCAGAGAAGCGCACAAATCAGACCGAGCAAACAGATTTCCTATTGGTTTGATATGAATGATAGGGTTATATTGTCGGGGCGATGAAGGTCACCACCAAGACGATCTACGCTCTCCAGCTCCTGCTGGCCCTTGCCGATCGAGGCAGGGTCTCGCGCGCTCCCATCCAACTGCGAGAGATCGCGGAAACCTACAACCTTCCGTTCAAGTTCCTGGAACAGATCGCCATCGCCCTCAAGGGAGCGGGATGGATCCATGGCCAAAGAGGGAAGGAAGGGGGCTACGTCCTTTCCGTCCCTCCGCGGCAACTGACCCTGGGCGACGTGCTTCGATTGCTGGAGGGAGATTCCTCCTCCAAGTCCAACTCCCACCACTCGCCCCAGGAGGAAGCCATCGACGCCTTCCTGGAGCGCTGCAAGGCCGCGATGGACGACGTTTCCGAGCACACCAGCCTCGCCGACCTTCTCGACGACGCCGCTCGGCGCCGTCCCGCCGACCTGGAGTACCAGATCTGATGTCCGCCGCCGAATCGCCGCTTGCGACCGGGGACATCCCCGACAAAACCTGGCTCGCGGCCCGGTCCGCCGAGCTGGAAGGACTCCACCCCAGACAGATCCTGGCGTGGTGCGTCGGGAACCTTCCCGCCGTGGTGGTCACCACCTCCTTCCAACCGGGAGGGATCGTCCTGCTGGACCTGCTCCGGGAACTGGGGCTGCGTCCGCCCGTGATCTTCGTGGACACGCTGTGGCACTTCCCGGAGACCTTGGAGCTGGCCGCGAAGGCGCGGGCGCTCTTCGACATGGATCTGCGCATCTACCGGCCGGAGGGTCTCGCTTCGGAACTGGAATTCGTGGATCGCCACGGCCCGGCCCTGTGGGACCGCGACCTGGAACTCTACCAGGAGGTCACCAAGGTGGAGCCCATGCGCCGCGCGCTCCGGGAAACGGGAGCCAAGTCCTGGATCTCGGCGCGAAGGCGCGACCAGGGAGGCGATCGCGGGGAACTGCCCATCCTGGAGATCTCCGGAGGTCGCCTCAAGGCGAACCCCCTGGCCGCCTGGACGCGCAAGGAGGTGTGGGGACACATCGTGTCAGGGAATCTCCCCTACAATCCTTTGCACGACCAGGGATACCCGAGCATCGGAGACCGCCCGCTCACGGAACGGGCCGACGCCGACGAGGGCGAGCGTTCCGGCCGTTGGAAGGGCCGGGGCAAGACCGAATGCGGGATCCACACGGAAATCTGATGCCCACCACAACCACCCACAGCAGCGCCGCCCCTTCGACCCCGCTCGGGACCCGGCGCGAGGATGCCATGAGCACCACCCCCGGAAATCGTTCCATCGAAGACCACCTGGAGCACCTTGACGCCCTGGAGTCGGAGAGCATCCACATCTTCCGCGAGGTCGCGGGCTCCTTCGAGCGGCCGGCCTTCCTCTTTTCCGGGGGCAAGGACAGCATCGTGATGCTGCGCCTGGCGGAGAAGGCGTTCCGTCCCGGACGGTTCCCGTTCCCCTTGGTGCATGTGGATACCGGGCACAACTTCCCGGAGGTGATTTCCTTCCGGGACCGGCGCGCCGCCCAGCTCGGGGAAACCCTGATCGTCCGGTCCGTGGAGGACTCCCTCCGTTCGGGCCGGATCGTGGAGAAGGCCGGACAGGACAATTCCCGCAACCGCATGCAGATCACGACCCTCCTGGACACCATCGCGGAGTTCCGCTTCGACGCGCTGTTCGGCGGGGCCCGCCGCGACGAGGAGAAGGCCCGGGCCAAGGAGCGCATCTTCAGCTTCCGCGACTCGCACGGCCAATGGGATCCCAAGAACCAGCGCCCCGAACTCTGGAACCTCTACAACGCCCGCATCCACCTGGGCGAGCACATCCGCGTCTTTCCCATCTCCAACTGGACGGAACTCGACATCTGGATGTACATCGCCAAGGAAAAGCTCGAGATTCCCGAGATCTACTACGCCCACGAGCGCGAAGTCGTCTGGCGCGACCAGTGGATCCCCATCTCCGAACTCCTCCTGGCGAAGCCCGGCGAAACGGTGGAACGGCGCGTCGTGCGCTTTCGCACCGTGGGCGACATGACCTGCACCGGCTGCGTCGAGAGCCCCTGCGCGAACGCCTGGGACATCATCGAGGAGACGGCCGCGAGCCGCGTCACGGAGCGCGGGTCCAGGGTCGACGACAAGGCGTCGGAGGCGGCCATGGAAGACCGCAAGAAGGAAGGGTATTTCTGACATGGATCTTCTCCGATTCTCCACCGCGGGGTCCGTCGACGACGGGAAATCCACCCTCATCGGGCGCCTCCTGTACGATTCCAAGGGGATCTTCGAAGACCAGTTGGAGGCCGTGACGCGCGCTTCCAAGCAGAGGCTCGCCACGGGCATCGACCTGTCGCTCCTGACCGACGGGCTGCGCGCCGAACGCGAGCAGGGCATCACCATCGACGTCGCCTACCGCTACTTCGCGACCCCGCGCCGCAAGTTCATCATCGCGGACACGCCCGGACACGAGCAGTACACCCGCAACATGGCCACCGGCGCGAGCACCGCGGATCTCGCCGTCGTCCTCATCGACGCGCGCAAGGGGGTCCTGGACCAGAGCCGCCGCCACAGCGCCATCTCCGCCCTGCTGGGAATTCCCCACGTCTGCGTCGCGGTCAACAAGATGGACCTCGTGGGGTGGTCGCGGGACGTGTTCGACAAGATCCGTCAAGACTACCTGGACCTGGCCGCGAGGCTCGGGATCGCGGATCCCGTCTTCATCCCCCTGTCCGCCCTCCTGGGCGGCAACGTGGTGGATCGCGCGGACGAGACCCCCTGGTACCGGGGACCCACGCTGCTGGAGCACCTGGAAACCGTGCCCGTGCCCCGGGACCACGAGGCCTCGCGCTTCCGGTTTCCCGTCCAGTACGTGATCCGGCCCGACCTCACCTTCCGCGGCTTCGCGGGGCGGGTCGCATCGGGGTCCATCTCCGTGGGAGACGAAGTGGAGGTGGTGGCCTCCGGCCGTCGCTCGCGCGTGCGGCAACTGCACACCTTCGACGGCGACCTGCGAAGCGCCGGTTTCCCAAAGTCCGTTGCGATCACCCTCCAGGACGAAGTGGACATTTCCCGGGGCGACATCCTGGTCCGCGCCGGGGACGCGCCTTTGCGGTCCCGCGACTTCGAGGCGAACGTGGTGTGGATGAGCGAGAAGCCGCTGGCCCTCACGCGTCCCTACCTGATCCAGCAGGGCAGCCGCACCGTGCGCGGACGCCTGACCCGGGTGGTCTACCGCACCGACATCAAGACCCTGGAAGACATCCCCTCCTCGAACCTGGGCCTCAACGACATCGGTCGCGTGCGCATCCAGGCGCAGCAGCCCATCCTCCTGGATCCGTACCCCGCCTATCGCGACACCGGATGCTTCATCCTGATCGACCCGGAGACCAACGCCACGGTGGCCGCGGGCATGATCGTTCCCGACCAGCCCCGCACCAGCTCCGACGTGGTCTGGTCCGAGTCCGAGGTCACGCGCGCCACCCGCGAGCACCGCCAAGGACACCGCGGCGCGGTCCTCTGGTTCACCGGGCTCTCTGGAAGCGGAAAGAGCACCATCGCCAAGGCGCTCGAAACGGTCCTCTTCCTGGAGGGGCGGACCGTCTTCCTGCAGGATGGCGACAATCTCCGTCATGGTCTCAACAGCGACCTGGGCTTCGATCCCCAGGCGCGCTCGGAGAACCTGCGCCGGGCCGCCGAGGTGGCCAAGCTGTTCGTGGACACGGGACACCTGGTGCTGGCGACGTTCATCTCGCCCACCCTGGCCGACCGCGCTCGGGTGCGCGGCATTGTTGGCGAGAAGGATTTCCTGGAGATCCATGTCTCCACGCCTTTGGAGATCTGCGAGAAGCGCGACCCTAAGGGCCTCTACGCCCGGGCCCGTTCCGGCGAGATCGCGCAGTTCACAGGAGTGTCCGCGCCCTGGGAGCCGCCCACCGCGCCCGACCTGGAACTGCCCGCGCATCTATTGTCAGTGGAAGAATCCATTGCCAGGATCCAATCCCTGCTCACCGGAAACGGCATCTTCCTGGAAGCCCAGTTGCCGGGCGGCGAGGGCATCTGATGCGTCTGGAAACGAAAAACGTCCACGGCGGACGGACCCTGGATCCCGAAACCGGAGCCACCCAGTTCCCGGTCCACCTGTCCTCCGCCTTCGCCTACCCCGACTCCAAACGGCTTGCCGACGTCTTCGCCGGAACCGAATTCGGCCACGTCTACAGCCGCATCACCAACCCCACGCTCACGGCCTTCGAGCTCCGGTTGACCAGCCTGGAAGGCGGGATCGGGACCGTTGCGTTCTCCACCGGCATGGCCGCGGTCTCCGGCGCCCTCCTGGGTCTGCTTTCCCACGGCGACACGTTGGTGGCCTCCTCCAGCCTGTTCGGAGGGACCTGGTCCCTGTTCCAGGAATTCTTGCCCCGGATGGGCATCCGCGTGAAGCTAGTGGACGGCATGGACCTTTCCGCGGTGCGCGCGGCCGTGGACGACCGCACCCGGGCCTTGTACGTGGAATCCGTCTCCAATCCCGCCATCGGCGTGGCCGACCTGGAGGGCTGGGGCGCCCTCGCCAGGGAAATCGACGCGCCCTTGGTGGTGGACAACACCTGCATGCCCGCCCATCTGGACGGTCGCAAGCTGGGGATCGCCGTCCTGGTGTATTCCACGACCAAGTGGATCGATGGGCATGGTCGCGCCGTGGGCGGAGCCGTCACCGACACCGGAGCCTACAAGTGGCGCAACGCGCCGCAAGCGCACCTGCTTCCGTGGATCGCCAAGGCAGGGCCCATGGCCTTCCTGGCATACCTCCGCAACCGCATCCTCCGCGACCTGGGCGGGACTCTCTCGCCGCATACAGCCTGGATCCACTCGTCCGGGATCGACACCCTGAAATTGCGCTTCGACCGCCACTGCGACAACGCCCTGGCGCTGGCGAAGTTCCTGACCACCCATCCCTCGGTGCGTTCTGTGCTCTACCCGGGCCTGGAGTCCAGCCCCTTCCACGAGCGGTCCAAGTCGCTGTTCGGAGGCCGCAACCACGGGGCGGTCCTTTCGTTCACGGTCGCCGACCAGGCCTCGGCCTGGTCGGTCCTGGATGCGCTGAAGATCGCGAGCCGCATGACCAACCTGGGCGACACCAGGACCCTGGCCCTGCACGTCTGGAGCACCATCAATGCCGGCTTCACGCCCGAGGAGAACGCCGCCATGGGGGTGGATCCCGGCCTGGTGCGCGTGTCCGTGGGCCTGGAGAACGCCCAGGACCTTGTGGACGATTTCCGTCAGGCGCTGGACCGGCTGGACCCGCTTCCGTAGATTGCCGGACACCCTTCGCGACAAACCCGGAACGGAAACCGTTCCCCACACACCTTCGAGGAGAGACGATGAGGATCCAGATCAACGGACAACCCAAGGAAGCGCCGGACGGCCTGAGCGTGACGGCGCTGATCGCCCACGAGAAGATCAAGCAGCCCCTGATGGTCTCGGTGGAGCTCAACGGCGACATCCTGGACCGCGAGGCCTTCGAAAACACGACCGTGAAGGACGGCGACACGGTCGAATTCCTGTACTTCATGGGGGGGGGAGCCTAAGGCCATGGCACTCAACGACGACCAGATCGAGCGCTACATGCGCCACCTCTCCCTGGGGGAGATCGGGGGCAAGGGCCAGGAGAAGCTGATGAACTCGTCTGCCCTGGTGATCGGGGCCGGCGGTCTGGGTTCGCCCGCGGCCTACTACCTGACCGCCGCGGGGATCGGGAGGATCGGGCTGGTGGACGGCGACGTCGTGGACCGCTCCAACCTCCAGCGCCAGATCCTCCACGGCACTCCCGACATCGGACGCCCAAAGGTGGAGTCCGCCAAGGAGAAGCTCAACGCCCTGAATCCGGACGTGGAGATCGAGACCCACCAGTACTTCCTGGACCATACCAACATCCTGGACCTGGTGAAGCGGTACGACTTCGTCCTGGACTGCACCGACGGCTTCCCCATCAAGTTCCTGATCAACGACGCCTGCGTGCTGGCCAACAAGCCCTTCAGCCACGCGGGAATCCTGCGCTGGGATGGACAGATCCTGACCTGCCTCCCCTGGCGGTCCGCGACCTACCGATGCGTGTTCCGCGAGCAGCCGCCCCCGGGGGCGGTCCCCACCTGCGCCGAAGCGGGCGTGCTGGGAGCCATGGCGGGAACCGTGGGCACCATCCAGGCCACGGAGGCGGTCAAGTACTTCCTGGGCAAGGGCGAGCTCCTGGAAAACCGCCTCCTGATCTACGACTCCATGCGCATGCGGATGCGCACCGTCAACGTCAAGCGCGACCCGCGCTGGCCGGTGGGCGCCCCCCATCCCGACATCCACGAACTCGCGCCACTGGGCCAGGAACCTGCCTGCGAACTGAAGAAGCGCTGATCTAGAAGACAGACGGGACCAGGGTCTGCTTGACCCAGGTGCCCCTGGGGCTGGAGGAGGAATCCGGCAGGATGGTCCCGACGTAGACACCGGCGTTGGAAACCGAAAGAATTCCGGGTCCGTAGGTCATCTCGAAGTGGGAGCCTGAACCGGGCCACGAAATGGTGTGGAGCACCGTGAATGTCGAGTCCATCGACAGAGCCCACGTGGCCCCGAAGAGCAAAGTCCGGACACCTTCCGCGAGAGCGAAATAGCCCATCTCCAGAGCCTGATAGGAAAGGTCCGTGAAGTTTGGAACCGCGCCCGCGGGGAGATTCGTTCCGTTCAGGTCGACGGTGGTTCCGAGCACCGAAAGATCCCACCAGGATCCCGCCCAGTAGCGTTTCCAAAGTCCAACGCCGGTCCCGACAGCCGGCGCAGTGTCTCCAGTCTGCAGGGAAATGAATTCGGATCCATTGTTTTTCCAGGACCGAATGTCAGTGTAATAGGGATTGATCGTCTTTTCCGAACAGGCTGACCACGTGCAACCTCCCACGAGATCCAAGCCGGAACCCACCCTCTCGAACCTCCAATTTGTCAACAATTGTCCCGCTTGTACGACCCCGACGGAATCCCAGGTCGATCCATCGCCGCTGGTGACCACGATCGCCGAGTCGTACGCGATTCCCGTGCCGCCTGTTCCCCAGAACGAATCGGGTGGGGTCGAGCCCAGGTCTCCTGTACCGCGGCGGACGCTCCACCACAGGCCGCCATAGCGAACGGGCAGGGCTCCGAGAGGGAGGGAATCGACGTTTTTGTTCCAGGTTCTCCCCGAATCGCTCGACACCCACATCTGGATCCAGCCCACGTTGTCGTCCACCCTCGGTGACGATTCCGTCGGCCATAGGACCTGGGTTCCGTATTCCGCGGAGGTCCACCCCACCAATGTTCCGCCGGCGGTATCGATCCGGTAAAATTCAGATGTCCACGGCAACGCCGACCTCTTGTCCCACGAGATCTTCACCTCCTGGTAGAGAAGCGGGCTGATGATCTGCATCGTGATGGATTCCCACTGGGGACCCACGTTCTGCGCATTGGCCACCGACACGCGGTAGGTGTGCTTCCCCTGCGCGGGGACGTCCGCGGGGTATTCGCCGGACACCGTGTCGATCCACCGAGGCCCGGTGGTCTGGCCAAGGAGGATGTCGTCGCGGAAGACGTCGTAACGCCATGTTTGACGCAGCGGGATGGAATCCCATTTCAAATACACAAGGCCGGCCAGGGTGTCGAACCGGGCCTGCAGTCCTTGGACGACCGGCAACCCCGTGAAGATGAGATCGATGGTCCCCACGTCCACCGTGGTGTCGGAAATTGCCTTCACCTGTACGAAGGTGGGGGTGAAATTCGAATCCCGCGTCACCGCGACGATGGTGAAGCGGCCGGGAGGAACGCCGTCCAATCGGAACCGACCGGAATCGTCGACGTTGGCGTAAAGGCCCGCGCCCAGCACCTCCAGCCAGGCGATGCGCGGCGAGTACTGGGGCGGAACCTGGACCCGACCGGTCAGGGAGCCGGTGTCGCGCAGGGTGTCGGAGGCCACCGGAAGCGCTCCCCCGTTCGAGTACAGGGAATCCTGGAAGAGCGCGTTCCCCATCTGGTCGCGGGCCACGAGGTTGAAGAACCCCTTGCCCGGCGTGGGAACCTTGACGCGTCCAGCGGCGTCGGCGACCACCTGCAGGCGCGGAGCCACCCCGGTGTCCGCGGCGCCGTAAACGGAAACGCGCGCGTTCGCGGCTGGCCGTCCGTCGCCGTAGTAGAACGCCACCGTGGAGGTCTCGTCGCCCGAACCTCCCTGCGACGCGGTCTGGTCGCATCCCGCGAGCGCTCCCGCGAAGACGCAGGTGCAGCCCAACCAGAGGATGGCACAACGAGTCGGTCTCGTGGGCGTGAGGGAAATCATCGGGAAACCTTCCGTGCGAGGGGAACGAGGGATACGGCGATCTGGAGCACGCGGTCCTGCGGCCCGGAATCCTGGTGGACGATGGAGCGAAGAGCGCGGCGCAAGCTCTCCACGCGCTCCAGAACCAGTTCGGTCCCTTCCGCCGAGATCGCGACGGTGTTCGTGAAGACCCGGCGATCGGGGTCGTCGCCGGACAAAAGAGCGGTCTGGACCACGCCCATCTGCTGGATCTGGAGCTGCTTCACCATTTCGTCGCGGCTTCGTTCCTCGGTGGAAAGGAGCCGCTCCGTCTGCCGCAGGAATCCATCCGGATCGCGGCGGATCAGTCCCAATTCCAAAAGCAGCCGAAGGGACTCCTGGACCTGCCCGGCGGTGAGATCCGGCTTGATGGCGCGAACGAAGGGAGCGGACTCGCCGTCGAAATCGCCGGTGGCCAGGAGGGCGCGTATGGCACCGTTCCACCAGTGTCTGTAGTAGGCCCAGGCATTCGGATCGAGCCTGGCAGGATGGACCCGGCTCAGACCCACCAGTTGGTCGAAGGCGAGTTCGCGGTCTTCGGGGGTCTGGGCCTGGTTGAACCGCACCATGGCCCGAAAGTATCTCGCCTCTTCGCGTTCCAGGCCAAGGACGCCGATGAACCGATCGACGAACGATGCGCCCACCTTGCGCCCGGCGAGCACGTCCGTGAAATAGCTGCGGGTGCGGGGCAGTCCGAGCCGTCGCGAAAACTCGCTCTTGCTGAAGTCCGGATCGTCCTCCTGGACCTGGGCGTGCCAAGCCGAGAGGTACTTTCGAAAGTCTGTGTAAGAGTACACGGAGACGGGATCCATACCTGGAATCTAAGTGAATTTCTGGCAAGATGGGCCAAGCAATAGGGCATATTTCAGAGTACATCCATTCCGTTCAATCGGGACTCGAGCTCCTACATCCACGAGCTCGCCCCTCTGGGCCAGGAACCGGCCTGCGAGCTGAAGAAGCGGTAGATTTACGGACTCCGCTTCCGCCTTCTGGTGGTGGAGCGGTGGTTGGAGGATTTGGATGAACAAGGCGCCCAAGACGTCCCAGCTCGGGTGGGACATGGACCACGTCTGGCTTTTGAGGGACGGGAACTGGACCCTGGACGGCGAGTGGCGTTCCGCCTCCGGCGACTGGCGCGAGATCCACGGCCGCGTGGAGATCGGCGACAACACCGCGCGCTACCACCTGGGCGACGAGGACAGCCCCCAGAGGCTCCTCAAGCTCGGCCGGGGTCGCACCAACCGCCAGGCCTTCAAGGTCGAGGTCCAGACGGAGGCCGTGGCCCTTTCGGGAAGCGTGCGTTCCTTCGGACTGCGACAGGATCTGACCGCAGGGGCCGGCAACTGGAACATGGCCGAGACCGCGCTGCAACGCTCCGACGGGTCGGTGGAGGTCGACGGCATCTTCACGCGCCTGGGCGAAGTCCACGACGCCTGGCGTTGGATCCTCCGTCCCCAGTCCGTCGACGAGACCTGGACCGTTCCCGCGAGCCTCCTCTCCGAGGTGGAACGGCTCGCCCGCGCCGGGGCGCCCATCGAGCAGTGCGGCCTCCTGGTGGGCCGACGTGCGGACCGGGCGATCACCTGGACCATCCCCATGACCAACGCGGACGGCTCCGAAGACCACTACTCCATGGACCCTGCCGAACAGTTCGCGGCGGTGAAGCGCCTACGCGGCACCGGCGAGGACATCCTGGGACATTGGCACAGCCACCCGTTCTCCCCCGCCCGCCAATCCGACGAAGACATCACGCTCGC
>CAYXXL010000044.1:0-13459 GCA_964469025.1 uncultured Fibrobacteria bacterium | reverse complement strand
CGAAACCCAGATCGCCGATCTGCTGTCGGAGATGCCCCGCTGGAGGGTGGTGGACGGCGCATTGCGCCGCGAACTCCGCTTCGAGAACTTCTCCCAGGCCTTCGGGTTCATGACCCGGGTGGCACTCGCGGCGGAAACCCTTGGCCACCACCCGGACTGGTCCAACTCCTGGAACCACGTCACGATCTCCATCCTGCACCACGATGTCGGGCGCCTCTCCAGCATGGACGCCAAGCTCGCCCGCGAAGTGGAACGAATTCGCGCCGAGTCGGGCCACCCCGAGGTGACCGCGAAACCGTCTTCGGCAACGAGCTAGATTCCCCGGGGATGGACCCGAGAGGACCCATTCTCCTGGCCAGCCCGTGGCCCACTCCCAACAACGGAGTCTCTTACTATTCCATGCGTTACAAGGAGGCCATCGAACGGGCCGGTCGGCGCGTGGAATCGGAGCGCATCTGCTTCTGGAACGAAAAAACCTCCTTCTGGAAATGGCTTCGCATCCTGTCCACCGCACGCCGGATCCGGGCCCTTGCTGTCCTGGTCGAGCACACGCCCACCTGTTCAGGGCCACTTTTGCCATGGTTCCTGGGCGCCGCACGGCGCAGGGGATTGCGAACCGTGGTGGTTTCCCACGAGACGCCATCGACCTATGCACGCCATCTGGACCGCTTCCCTCCGGCCAAAAGGGCCTATCTGGGATACGAAACCGCCATCGCCCGACGCGCCGACGCATTCGTGGTCCATACTCGGGTGCATGCCGGGGAGATGCTCGCACTGGGCGCACCCGTCGCCGAGATCATACCCCACCCCATCCTCAATCTTCCGGATGCGGATCTGCCCAGGGTGCCCCTGACGTTGGGGATGTTCGGGCAGATCGGCCGCAAGAAGGGCCACGATCTCGCGGTGGACGCGATCCAGTCGAGGCCCGTCGGGACCTTTCCGGTTCTGGAGATCTGGGGAGCCCCGGGAGTCGGGCAGGCGGGATATCTGGAAGAGCTCCGGTCGATGGTCCGGCCGGAATTCCGGGATCGAATCCTTTTTTGCGGCTACATGCCCGACGACGTCAAGGCCCGGGCGTTCTCCCGCATGAGGCTTTCCATCTACCCTTATCGCTGGATCACGCAAAGTTGCGCGATGGCCGAAACGGTCGCCCACGGCGTGCCATTCCTGGCTTCCGACATTCCATTCTTCCGCGATTTCCAGGAGAGCTTGGGCTGCGGCGACCTGTTCCGGTCCGACGATGTCGAATCCCTGGCCGTGGAATTGGAACGGATCCTCTCCTCCCCGGACCGCTGGAAAGACGACGATTTCCGTCGTCTCCACGCGGTGTTGGACATGGACTTCTGCACGGCGCGCCTCCTGCGCCACCTGGATGTCTTGCCGCCGATTCGGACGGAGGGCGGTTAGGTTTCCCGGCCATGTCCGACGATCTGGTCTGGTCCACCGATCCCTCCTTCCAAGGCAAGCTTCCCCTAAAGGGGGCGATGGGATCATCCCGTACGCGTACCAGTGCGCCCTGCTTCGCAGGTCCCGTTCGCAAGCATCTGCCCAAGGGGCCGTGCGTGTCCTTGGAGACTTCGGGCAGAAACGGCAAGGGCGTGACCTTGGTCACCGGTCTGCCCCTCTCCGGGAAGGACTTGGAGGACCTGGGGAAGGTCCTGCGCCGTGCTTGCGGCAGCGGTGGAACCGTGAAGGACGGAGCGGTGGAGATCCAAGGAGACCACCGCGACAAGGTCCAGGCGGCTCTTTCCCGGCAGGGGATCCAGGCGCGCAGGATTTGACCAACGGGATCGGGGTCGTCGGAGGTAGAATTCCAGGGTGATGTCCATCGTCTGGTCCGACCAGGTCCGATTTCTGCTCGCGCTGGCGTTGTCCGCCTTGGTGGGGTTGGAACGCGAGAGGTCCAAGGCCTCGGGAAACCCGCACGCCGTGGGTGTCCGGACCCACGTCCTGACGTCCCTTTTCGGGTTTCTTCTGGCGGAGCTCCACAAATCCGGCTTGACAGCCGCCCTTGGGGTCGGCCTGGGGTTGGTGGGAGCCGTCCAGATCGTCTCCTACTGGAAGCGCACCTCCGACGGTCCGAAGGGATGGACGAGCGAACTTTCCGTCTTGATCTCCTTCGCCATTGGCGCTCTTTGCGTGGTCTCCGAGGTTTGGATCCCCGCCGCCGCCGCGGTTCTGGGCACCTTGGTCCTCACCGAAAAGGCCGAGATCGAACGGAATGTGGACCGGCTCGATCGAGCTGAATTCCTGGCCGTGATCAAGTTCCTGCTGGTGACGTGCATCGTGCTGCCCATGCTTCCGGACCGGGAGTTCACCGCTTGGCAGATCAATCCCGCCCGCACTTGGAAGATCGTGGTGATGGTCTCTTCGATCGGATTCGTGGGGTACTTCCTGATCCGCAAGCTGGGTGGGCGCATGGGGCTTTGGGTATCCGGGCTCGTGGGGGGGATCGTCTCCAGCACCGCGGTTTCGGTGGCCATGGGCCGTCTCGCCGCACGCGAACCGGAAAAGTCCGGTGCCGCGCTGCAAGCGGCGATTCTCGCGAGTTCCGTCATGTATCTCCGGATCCTGGTCCTGGTCTGGCTGGTCCATCCCGATTTCGGGTTGGTGCTCGCCTGGCGGCTGGGTGCGTTGTGCGCGGTCGGGATCCTCCTCGCGGCGACGGTGCCGAGCGCTTCCTCCTCCCGGGGGGAAGGGGGTGCCAACATCCAGAATCCCTTCGAGATCCTGCCGGCCCTCGGGTTCGCCGCCTTGTTCACCGCGTTTTCCGTCGCGACGTCCATCGTTCGCACCTTCCTGGGTGGATCTGGGCTGGTGCTCCTGGCTTTGGCCGTGGGAGTGGTGGACATCGATCCCTTCATCCTGTCCGCGGTCCGCAATTCCAACGTGGAGCGGATCCTGATCGTCGCCATACTGCTTTCCATGTTGTCCAATACGGTGGCCAAGGGCGTCTACTTCGGGTTGCAAGCAAGGCCGGTCCGCCGCCAGGCGTTTTTGCGCTACTTCGGCTGGGCACTGCTGCACCTGCCCGTGGCGTTTCTGTGAAGCGATGATCCTTGCCAACCTGGAAATCGTGCTGGTTCGTCCGGAGACTCCGCGCAACGTGGGATCGGTGGCCCGGGCGGGACGAAACTTCGGGGTCGAACGGATCTGCGTCGTCGGGAGCCCGGACCTCCTCGAGGACGGATCCGCCAGGGCGACCGCACATGGAGCGGAAGACATCTTGGACCGGATCCGGTTCTGCTCCGACCTGGAAGAAGCCCTCTCCCCGCATGTCTTCGCGGTGGGAACCGCCAACCGCGTCCGCAAGGGAAAATTGCCGCCGCTGGAATTGCCCCACGCGGTGGTTCCCGACATCGCGGAGGCCTCGCGGAGCGGCACTTGCGCCTTGGTCTTCGGTCCGGAATCGCGCGGCCTCACGGACGTGGAGCTTGGCCGTTGCACACGTCTGCTGCGCCTTCCCACGGAGGTCGACCAGCCATCCCTAAATCTTTCGCAGGCGGTGCTTTTGGCCTTGCAGGAATGCTGGCGTTCGGCCAAGGGTTGGACCCAGGCGCTTCCTCCCGGGACCGAGGTGACGAATACCTTTTCCGCGGATTTTCGGGATTCCCCTCCCACTTTCGCCGAGTTTGATCTTCTTCTGCTCAAACTGGAGAGCCTGATGGAAAGGACCGGATTTCGGCCCTACGCCGGGGATCCGGAAAGCTTCCGGCTGTCCGCCCGCCGGTCCCTTTCCCGCGGCCGCTTCGAGCGGCGCGACCTGCGCACCCTTCTCACCATCGCCAAGACCTTGGAGCGCTTGCCCAACCTGCAGTCCCCGGGCTGAATTCCCGGCGATTTCGATCATTTCCCGGAGGGGACGATGAGGAGGTGTACGCTTGAACAAAGGTCGAATGGAAGCGTTCAGCGACGGGGTGATCGCGATCCTTATCACCATCATGGTGCTGGAGTTCCGGATTCCGGATCGACCCACCGCGGCTGCCCTGTGCCAGATGGCTCCGCAATTCCTGAGCTATGTGCTGAGCTTCGTTTTCATCGGGATCTACTGGAACAACCACCACCACATGCTCCAGGCGGTGAGCCAGGTCGACGGTGGGATCCTATGGGCAAACCAGCACCTCCTGTTCTGGCTTTCGCTGGTCCCTTTCGTCACCGCCTGGATGGGTCACACGGGCTGGGCGCCCTTCCCGGTGGCCTGATACGGAATCGTGTTGCTGGGAGCGGGGTCGGCCTACGCCGCCCTTTCCGTCCTGCTCATCCGACACCACGGGAAAAATTCGGTACTGGCCCGGGCGGTGGGAAGGTCGGGAAAGGAGATCGCATCGGTGGCGGCCTACACGCTGGCCGTCGCCCTGGCCTTCGCGGACACCAGGCTGTCGGGGGCACTCTACGCGGGCGTCGCCATCCTCTGGTTGGTTCCGGACAGGCGCATCGAGCGGGCTCTCGCGGGTCGGTCAACGGATGCCGGGAACGGATAGGGCTTCCCGCCGGACCACGGACGCGCGCGGGAAATTAACTTGGGCTGTTCCGGTAGCGGCGAGAGTGGCGGAATTGGCAGACGCACCAGACTTAGGATCTGGCACCGCAAGGTGTGGGGGTTCGACTCCCCCTTCTCGCACCTGGACTTCGTCCAAACGACCCTTAAGGAGCAACAAGCGTGAACATCGTCGTGGCCGAGCGAAGCGTCACCGAGCGCGAACTGGAACTGGAGATCCCCGGATCCGATCTCTCCACCCTGGTGGAAGACAAGATCGAGACCTACCGCAAGAAGATCAACCTCCAAGGCTTCCGCCCGGGCAAGCTCCCCAAGGACGTCGTGCGCAAGCGCTTCGGTGCCAGCATCCGCGCCGAGGCCATCGAGGAACTGGTGGATGCATCCGTGCGCAAGGCGCTCGGCGAGCGCAAGCTTCTGCCCGCCGGTCCCGGAAGCGTTTCCGATCTGCAGGCTCCCGAGGGCGGGGACGTCAAGATCAAATTCCTCTTCGAAGTCGATCCCGTGCTGGACCTCAAGGACTACAAGGGGTTGGGGGTCAAGGTGCCCGCGGTGTCCGTTTCCCAGGCCGATGTCGACCAGCGCGTCGAGCAGATCCGGTTGCAGACCGCACGGATCCAGAAGCCGGATCGCCCATCGCGGACAGGCGACCTGGTGACGGCGCGCTACCTCAAGGTGCTGGTGGACGGGGTGGAGAAGCCCGCCTCTTCCCCGGTTTTCCAGGCCGAGATCGGAAAGGGGATCCCCGCCGTCGACAAGGCGCTGACCGGGGTCGATGTCGGACAAAACCTGTCCATCGATTTCGAGTTCCCCCCCGACCACGCCGAGGCCGAACAGGCGGGAAAGAAGGCGCGCTACGAGGTCGTGGTGGAAGGCGTCTACGAACGCATCCTCCCCGAACCCACGGACGAATGGGCCAGCCTCCTGGGCCCTTTCAAGACCTTCGCCGAGTTCCGGGATCGCGTGCGCTCGGACCTCGTCGAAGGCGCGGATCGCGAAGCCCGCCAGAAGGCCCGCGACGAGGCCGTCGACATCGTGTTGACCCGCAATCCCTTCGCGGTGCCCCGTGCCAGGGTCGAGGCCTTCGTCGAATGGCAGCGCGACCGCCTGGTCCGCCAGGGAGCCCAGGTTCCCCAAATGCCGGAATTGGTGCGTTCGCTGGGGGCCGAGGCGGAACGCCAGATCCGGCGCCAGCGGGCGGTGGAGTGGATCGCCGAGAAGGAAGCCGTGAAGGCGACCACGGAAGAGGTGGACGCGCGCATCAAGGAGATGGCCGACCAAGCCGGGATTTCCCCCGAAGATGCACGCGAGGAGTTGCGCAAGTCCGGTCGTCTGATGGAGATCCGCGAAGGGATCCGGTTCGAAAAGACCCTGGACCTGCTGCTGGAGGTTTGAGGTCGATCCCTTCCCAACGGGAGCGGGATCGGATGGTATGTTGGTCAGACAAGGGGCCGCGAAGGCCCGACACCGCATCGGGAGCGTTCCACATGTATCTGCCTACGATCATCGAGACCACGGGCCGCGGAGAACGGGTCTACGACATCTATTCGCGCCTTCTGAAGGAGCGGATCGTTTTCATCGGGACCGAGATCAACGACGCGGTGGCCAATGCCGTGATCGCCCAGATGATCTTCCTGGAGTACGAGGATCCCGAGAAGGACATCGTCTTCTACCTGAATTCCCCGGGTGGCCTGGTGTCCGCGGGACTCGCCATCTACGACACCATGCAACACGTCAAGTGCGACGTCTCCACCATCTGCGTGGGGTCAGCGGCGAGCATGGCGGCGATCCTCCTGGCCGCCGGCGCGAAGGGCAAGCGCTTCATCCTGCCCCACAGCCGCGTCATGATCCACCAGCCCATGGGGGGGGCCACAGGCCAGGCCACGGACATCTCCATCACCGCCAAGGAAATCATCAAGATCAAGGGCCAGCTGAACGAGATCCTGTCCCACCACACCGGTCGGGACAAGTCCGTGGTGGAGAAGGACACGGACCGCAACAACTACATGAACGCGACGGAGGCCATCGAGTACGGACTGGTGGACAGCATCCTTCGCCGGGACGACGGGAAGGTCGCCGGGAAATGACGGTGAAGGACCGGCGAGGCCCCACCCTCGGTCGGGTGAAGTGCTCCTTCTGCGGGAAGCCTTCGGAGGAGGTGGGCCGGATGGTCACCGGGCCCGGGGTCAACATCTGCGACGAATGCATCGCGATGTGCAACGAGATCCTGCACGAGGACAAGTCCAAGCCTTCCGCCTCCGCGACTCCGGACAAGTCCAAGCTTCCCACCCCCTCGCAGATCAAGGCCCACCTCGACGAATACGTCATCGGCCAGGAACACGCGAAGAAATCCCTGGCCGTCGCGGTCTACAACCACTACAAGCGCATCGGGAAGGTGGGAGCGCTCCCCCACGACGTCCAGGTGGACAAGAGCAACATCCTGCTTCTGGGTCCGACCGGATCGGGCAAGACGCTGCTCGCCCAGACCATCGCCCGACACCTCAATGTTCCCTTCACCATCGCCGACGCAACCATCCTCACCGAGGCCGGCTATGTGGGCGAAGACGTGGAAAACATTCTCGTGCGTCTCTTGCAAGCGGCCGACTACGATGTGGAAGCGGCCCAGAGAGGCATCGTCTATCTGGACGAGATCGACAAGATCTCGCGCAAGGGGGCCAACGCCTCCATCACCCGCGACGTGTCCGGCGAGGGTGTCCAGCAGGCGCTGCTCAAGATCCTGGAGGGGACCATCGCCGCGATTCCGCCCAAGGGGGGGCGAAAGCACCCCGAGCAGAACCTCATCCACATGGACACGCGCAACATCCTTTTCGTGTGCGGCGGAGCCTTCGAAGGCTTGGAAAAGACCATCTCCTCCCGGGTGAACACCACCCAACTCGGACTTTCGGCCGATCCCCTTTCGAAGCGGTCGAGGGAAACCTCGGACCTTCTGCGCCAGTGCGAGCCGGAGGACCTCGTGACCTACGGGATCATCCCCGAACTGGTCGGGCGGTTGCCCGTGCTCGTGGCCCTCCAGGAGTTGGACGACGATGCCATGCTCCGCATCCTCACCGAACCGAAGAACGCCTTGGTGCGCCAATACCAGCACCTGTTCGCATTGGACGGCTTGCAGCTGGAGTTCGAGGACGCGGCCCTGCGCGAAACCGTGCGGATCGCACGCACCCGCAAGACCGGCGCGCGGGGTCTCCGAGCCGTCCTGGAAAATGCCCTGACCGACACCATGTTCGACGCTCCCAATTGGAAGGATGTGGAGAAGGTGGTCGTGACCCGCGAAACCATCTTGCGCCAGGCTCCTCCATTGTTGATCCAATCCCAGCGCGCACGCCGGTCCACTGCCGCGTGAACCGCTGGGCATGATTCCCCGGCTGGCCGAAATCCTGGGGGACTTGCACCCCTTCCACGCGGTTGCCCGCTCGGAGATCGCGGATCTGGTGGCTTCCCGCGCCGTGTCCTGCAGCTCCCGCGAAGGCGGGGAAACTCCGGCATTTTCCGACCCGTTCCTTTCCGGCGCATCGGGTCCGGGGGAGGAATCGGATCTCGGGCCGGTCTTGCATGTCCTGTTGCAAGGACCAGCCGGGTCCGGAAAGCGCAATTTGGCCAACGCCTTGCGCCAAGCGCTTTTTGGCAGGATGGAGGTTCGGATCGCCGAAGGAGACGAAGACATGTCCTCCGGCAAGGGGATCGTGGTCTGGATCGGTCGCGACGGGAAAACACCCAGGTCGATGCCTCCGCGAACGACCCGAATCCGTGTCCGCAGTCTGTCCTCTTCGGAGAAATCCAGGTTGCTCTCCCAGGAAACGGATCGAGCGGCCCGTTCCTATGGTCTGGATCCCGCTGAATTCAATACCCCCGAAATCCAGCAGGCGCTTTTGCGCGGGGGGGGGTCCGAGGCTGGCGTGCTGGGTGCCACGCAGAGGCTCCAACGACTTTGTCGACGTCGTTCCCGCGAGATGGCGGAGGGCCGGCAAGTGCGTGTCGGACTCGAATGGGTGACTTCGGTGCTGGGACCGCAGGCCCGACCCATGGATCCGCTTCCCCTCCGGCTGGCTCCCGGATGCGTTCATTCCCCGGTGGTATCCCCCCTCGGAGGGGCCATCGCCAGGATCGAGGCTTTCGCAAGTCCGGGAAAAGGGCGGCTCACCCTCACCGGTGCCGGTCCCCAGGCCGAAATCGCCGCCCAGGTGTCGCGCAGCCGTTGCCTTGCCCTGGCCCAGCAGCTGCGCTACCAGGTGGGCCCTCTGCGCGAACTGGACTGGCACATCCACGTGTCCGGCCCCGATGGCCCCAAGGACGGCGTGTCCATCGGCTGGCCCGTCCTGGTGGCGATGGCTTCCCATCTGTCGGGTGTGGCGGTGGACGCCCGGTTCGCCTTCACGGGCGAGATGGGGCTGTCCGGCGAAGTGCACCCGGTGGGCCACATCGAAGAAAAATTCCTGGCCTGCGAGCGGGAGGGGTTCCACCGCCTTTGGATCCCGTCCGGAAACCTCGCCGATCTTTCGCTTCTCGAGCCCGAGGCCCTGGGATCCTGCCAACCCACCGTGGTTTCCCAGGATCTCCCGGCACTCGGGACATTGGGACTGGTTTCTTCGAGGACCTGAATGGAAACTCTCGCCCAACGCCTCCAAATCGTCGAGGAACGCATCTCAAAAGCCTGCGGGCTCGCCGGGAGAAGCCGTGCCGACGTGGCGCTGGTGGCGGTCTCCAAGCGACACTCCGCTTCCGAAATCGGGGAAGCCGTCTCGCTGGGTGTTTCCGAGTTCGGCGAGAACTACGTGCAGGAAGCCCTGGAGAAATTTCCGATGCCCTCGGCCAACCTCCACTTCATCGGGAGCCTGCAGAAGAACAAGGTTCGCAAGATCCTCCCGATTTCCGTGCTCGTGCACGGCGTTTCGAGCATCTCCGTCCTGGAAGCCGTGGAGAGGGTGGCGGCAGAGGAGGGCATCGCCCCCGAATTCCTCCTGCAACTGCACCTGACGGAAGAACCGACCAAGCACGGGTTCGCTCCCGAGGACCTTCCCGAAGCCCTGGCGATTTCCGACGGATTTCGTCATGCCCGCCTGCGCGGGTTCATGGTCATGGCGCCTCTGGATGGCGGTCGCGAGGCCGCAAGCCCCGTGTTCGCCCGTGCCAGGGCGCTGCTGGAGGAGTCGCGCGAGGGCAGGCCGGGGATGCGGCTGCTTTCGATGGGCATGTCCCAGGACCTGGAGGAGGCCATTTCCGAGGGTGCGACGCATGTGCGCGTGGGGACGGCGATCTTCGGGGAGAGGTCTTCGCCGTGAGCGGGGGCTCGGGATTCCTGGCGGAGCTCGCGACCGCGATCGGGTCGGCCGGGGTTTTCGCCCTGCTGGCTAGACAGATACTGTCATTTCGACGCTGGAGTTCGGAAACCACCCTCTTTCGCGCCCTGGAAACCTTGACCGAGCCGTGGCTCTCCCAGGTCCGCCGACACCTCCCGCGCGGATGGGGAATAGATTTTTCCCCTTGGGTGGCCGTGGCCATGGGGGCCGCTCTCACCCTGGTCCTTCGTCTTCTCCTTTCGCGAGGTTCCTCTTGAACATCACTCCTCTGGACATCCGCAAGCAGGAATTCCGCACCAAGTTCCGGGGTTGCGATCCCGACGAAGTCCAGAGCTTCCTGGACCAGGTCGCCGGTGCGCTCGAGGAAGCCAACGCCGCCGTCGCCGCGCTCGAGGAGCGCAACCAGGAGGCGGAGAGCCGCCTGGGACACTACCGCTTGATCGAACAGAACCTCCAGGACGCCGCCGTCACCGTGCAGAAGTCGCTGGACGAGACCAAGAGGCTGGCGGAGAAGGAAGCCGAGCTGATCGTCCGCGAGGCCCACACGCGAGCGGAGAAGGAGGGCGAAGTCCTCAAGGAGCGCGTCACGCGCCTGCAGCAGGACATCGCGACCCTGGAGATGCAGCGCGCCAATTTCCTCGTGCGCCTCAAGGCCGTGGTGCGCTCGCAATCCGACCTGATCGAAGCCATGGAATTGGAAGCCCACCTGGGTCGGCAGCTTCCGGAGAAGGAAATCTGACCGGTCTGCGGATCGTTTCGGCCCCTGAATTCCTCGCCGAACCGGTCCATATGCCTTGGGACTTCACCGATTTGGTGCGCCTCCATGCCGCGGTCGGGGAAAAGTGCTCGCGACAGGAGGCGCTGGGCGGAATCCAATGCAGGAAAGGGTGCTACCACTGCTGCCGCCGGATCGCGTCCCTGTTTCCGGTGGAATTCGCCCACCTCGGCGGCGACCGCGAATTCCCGCCCGGCCCGCTGGAGTCCCGGTTGCACCCCGGCGAAGCCCTCTGCGGGCATCTCGCGCCGGACGGATCCTGCGGGATCTACGATCGGAGGCCCTTGATCTGCCGAACCCACGGGTTCCTGCATCTTTCGGAAGCTGGCTTGGACCATTGCCCTTGGAATTTCGAGGACCTGGACGAAGTCGACGAAGACCTTCCCTTCCATCTGGAAGACCTGCATGAAACCCTGTCGAGAGTGAACATCCTTTTCCTTCGGCGCTCCTATCCGACCCGTTGGAAGGAACTTGCCCAAGTGCGCATCCGGTTCCAGTGAAAATGCCCAGGTCTCCGCGCGGCCTGGCTTTCTTCGGTTCCTCCATCATCGGGCTGACATCCCGGCGAGTCGGAAGCATCATTCCCTCATGAGTTTCGTGCTCGAATACCTGACGGTCGGCGGAGTCCGCCCCGACTTGGAGGGTTTCGACGCCTGGGCACGGGAAACCCCGCTGTTCCAGGAGCCTGTCGAACAGGAGGACCACAAGGTCTGGTGGTACAGGAATCCCTGGACCAACGTCTACTTCTCGGTTTCCTACCGCTACGTGGACCCCCTCCAGGACCAGTTGTGGGCGCCTTCTGGACTGGAAGCCATGGTCAACCATCTCCGACCGGATTATTTCGCCCTCGAGGCCGCTCCGTATCTGGCCGCGATCGCCCGCGAATTCGGGATGCTGGCGCGGGACGCGGACACCGGACAACTTATTTCGATGGATCCCGAACCCGATCAGATCGAGCGGCTCTGGGAAGTTGGGAACCGGGTGGTACGGGAAGAGGCGATCGACCAGGGAAAACGCGTCCATCGCCTGCCTTCGGAGGCCAATCGCCGCTGGTGGGAATATTCCCGGCGTCGATCCGGATTGCAGGAAATTCTGCGCAGGGAAGACCCCCGCGTCGAGGTGCCCGAGATCCATTTCCTCCACAGTCGACCGTTGGACAGGATCCTGACCGCCTTCGCCTGGAAGGACGGGACCGGCACCGTCTTTCCGGCCTCGGACCTGGTGATCATCGATCGCACGGAAAAGCACTTCCTGGGCCTAAAGAAGGAGCGCAAGCTGACCTATGTCAGCTACGACGCCTTGGTCCGGCAGGTGGTCGCCGCGCTGCGGAACGTGGAATTCGAAGGCGCGACCTTCCGCTTGCTGTCCACGGACAACGCTTGGCGCGCCGTGGAGCGTCTGGCCTCGATACCCCAGAACGAGGATCTCGATTCGTTCCAGAGCATCAAATCCACCCGCGTGGTGGACGATGCTTGAGTCCTTCGCCGACGATTTTCTGGGCTTCCTTTCCGCCGCTCCCTCTCCTTGGCACGCCGCCCACGAAATCTGTCGCCGCTTGGACGCGGCAGGGTTCCGGCCATGGCCCTCGAAGGACGCCCCGTCGGGGCGCGTCTATCACAGGCGGGGGGGCGCGGTGGTCGCGTGGATCCTGCCCACCGGGATTCCTTCGCGACTGACCCTTGGCCTCGCGCACACCGACAGCCCTTGTCTGCGGCTGCGACCGGAAGCCGAGTCCGTTTCCCATGGATGCAGAAAATTGTCGGTGGAGGCCTACGGTGGTCTGTTGAACCACGCCTGGCTGGATCGCGAATTGGAAGTGGCCGGTCGCGTCTGCGTCGAGGATTCCGACGGGATCCGCGAGGTCCTGGTCCGCCCACGAGGCCTGCGCCCCATCGTTCCATCGTTGGCGATCCATCTGGATCGCGCCGTGAACGAGCGGGGATTGGTGCTCGATCGCGAGCGCCACCTGCCCGCTCTATGCGGACTCCAGGATGGACGCTCGTTCCTTTCGCTGCTGGCCGAATCGGCGGGGACGGAACCGGAACAGGTACTGTCCTGGGACCTTTGCCTGGGCGATGCCGCCCCTCCGGCACTGGTGGGTTCCGGCGATCTGGTGGCGTCTCCGCGTCTCGACAACCTGGCCTCCTGCCACGCCTTGGTCGCTGGATTGGAGGCTCTGGATCCCCGTCCCGACACCTTGGTCGCCGTGGCGTTCCTGGACGCCGAGGAGGTGGGATCCACCTCCTCGGTCGGAGCGGATTCCGTCTTCCTGCCACAGATCCTGGAGCGGATCGGCCTTTCCATGGGCCTGGACCGCGCCGCGTTCCTGGCTTGGGTTTCCGGAGGTTTCGCCCTGTCCGCCGACATGGCCCATGCTCTCCATCCGAACCATCCGGAACGCCATCCTCCCGGGCATTCTCCCTTCCTGGGTCAGGGCCCGGTCCTCAAGTGGAATGCGGGCCTTCGCTACGGGACCACCGCGGTCGGGGGTGCCCGCTTGAGGCAATTGGCCCTGGAGGAAGGAATCCCGCTGCAGGGCTTCGCGATGCGTGCCGATCTCGGCTGCGGATCCACTGTGGGGCCGTTGGTTTCCCGGCAACTGGCTTTGGAGACGGTCGATTGCGGAGCGCCCATGCTCGCCATGCACAGCGCGCGCGAGACCATGGCTCTTTCCGACCAATTTCTTTGCACCCGATTGTACCAATCGTTTCTTCGGCGTGCGTGAGGAACCGCCGGGAGGATAGATTAGTGCGCATGCAAAAGATCTTCGCCATCGCCCTAGCCCTCGCCGCCGTGGTGAATGCCGCAGCCTACAAGGCGGTTTTCGGAATTGCACCGCCTTTGGATGTCGGGGGAGACCTTTCTTCCGATCTC
>CAYXXL010000043.1:0-13523 GCA_964469025.1 uncultured Fibrobacteria bacterium | reverse complement strand
GTCCAGTTGTTCGCAATAAAACGGTTCACGCGATCGGGCTCCTCGTCTGGGCCCTGCAATAGCGAACCATCCTGGAAGACAATGCCCCCGGTCCCGCCGACGCGGCGTGGCAACCGTTCGTGCTGTGCGGAAGTGTTTGCCATTTCCTGTCCATCCTGGTGGGGGTGCTGCCGCACGCCGGATGAAGGACGCCCCCGGGACCCGGGTCTCCTCCGCGGAGGTATCTTCACCCGTGTGAACCACCGTGCCGCCGTCCAGCCCGTCTTCCTCGCCGCCGCCCTCGGGTGGTGCGGTACCGCCTCCCCCGCCGTTGCACCGACTCCCGTGGATCCGGTCCCGAAGGTCCGGACCATCCAGGTGGTGCCCATCCAAGGCGAGATCGACGGGGGTCTGGAGCACTTCGTGAAACGCGCGATCGCGGAGGCGGTGGCGTCGCATCCGGACTTGATCGTGTTCGACATCGACACCTGGGGCGGGCAATTGGACGCCGCCTTCGAGATCTCCGACGCCATCACCTCCATCAAGACCTGTTCCACCGCCGCCTTCGTGGCCCGCAAGGCCATCTCCGCCGGGGCCCTGATCGCGCTCTCCACCCAGCGCGTGTACATGGCCCCGGGTGCCACCATCGGGGACTGCGCTCCCATCGTGCAGTCGGAAACCGGGCCCATCTTCGTGGGCGAGAAAGTGGAAAGTCCTCTCCGGGCGCGGTTCCGAGCCTTGGCGCGGCGCTCCCACCTCCCGGCGGAACTCGCCGAGAAGATGGTGTCCAAGGACCTTTCCGCCCTCTGCGCCAAGGACCGCGTGGGGAACCTCGCCTGGTTCACGGAGCAGTCCTGGGAGGGCCTGGACGATTCCGCGCGCTCCCGCTACCACGACCCCGTGACGGTGGTGCCGGAAGGGCAGCTCCTGACGTTCGACGACCAGGAAGCGGCCAAATGGGGATTTTCGGGCGGGACCTACGTCGACCTTCCCGCCTTGGAAAAGGGATTGGGCTGGAGCGAGGCCAAGCGCCTGGATCCCACCTGGAGCGAATCGTCGCTGCGCTGGCTCTCCAACTACGTGGGCATCTTCCTTGTGCTGGGACTGGCCGGACTGTACCTGGAATACAAGATGCCGGGTACCGCGATCTTCGGTGTGGCCGGTGCTCTCTTCCTGGCCTTGGCCCTGGGCTCCCAATTCCTGCTGGGGATGGCCTCCTACACGGCGCTTGTCCTCGCCGGCATCGGCATCCTGCTGGTGGCCGTGGAGATCCTGCTGTTCCCCGGAACGGTGGTCCTGGCCTTCGCCGGTCTGGGCTGCCTGCTGGTGGCGTTGGTCTTTTCCCTCCAGGGATTCGCCCTCCCCGACCCCAAGCTCCCCTGGCAGGCCCTGCAGATGCGCCGCAGCCTGATCACGGTCCTTTCCAGCGCCCTGGGCGCGGGTGCGCTGAGCATCGCGGCGGTGCGCTGGCTGGTGCCCTTGCTGCCCCTGCGCGAAGGCCCCTACCTGAAGGCCACCCTCGCGGACATGCCGGCCGACATCTCTCCACCACCGGACGCCCTGACCGGCAGCATCGCGACGGTCCGCTCCGTCCTGCGTCCGGTGGGAAGCATCGACCTGGAAGGTCGGGAATACCCCGCGATTTCCATCACCGGCATGCTCGCGGCGGGAACCCGGGTCCGGATCACGGGGCGTCGCGGCACCGAATTCCTGGTGGAACCCCTGGCCGACGCATGAACGACGCCACCTTGGCCACCATCCTGCAGATGGTGTCCGCGGCGCTCCTGCTCGCGGAGATCTTCCTTCCCTCGGGAGGTCTGTTGGCGCTGGCCACCGTGGGAACCCTGGTCGGGTCCCTCGCGGTGGCCTTCAGCCATTCCGCCGGACTTGGCTGGACCTTCGGCCTGGCCGACATCGTCCTCTTCCCTCTGCTCGGATGGTGGGGCGTGGGGAAGGTGGCGAGATCGCGACTCGCTCTCCAGGAGCACCTGGACAGCGGCGAAAACCCCGGCGATCCCTCCGTGATCGGGAAGGAGGTCGTCGCCGAGACCGGCCTGCGGCCGGTTGGCCGCGTCGTTTTGGACGGAATCCGTCACGAGGCGAGGTCCACGGGCCGCTTCGTTGAGCCCGGCGAAGCCGCGCGGGTGGTGGGCGAGGAAAAGGGAAGACTTCTGGTTCGCCCCTTGCCGTAGGGCGCGCGGTTGGTAGCTTCCTGTCCGCTCGTCAACCCCCACTGGAGGTCCCATGCCCGACATTTCCACCGCCCTGATCGTCGTCCTCGTCATCCTGCTCCTGGTCGTCGTCGTCCTGGTCTTCAACTTCCTGGGACTCTGGATCCAGGCGTTGTTCTCCGGGGCGCACGTGGGCCTGCTCTCCATGGTGGGGATGCGGATCCGGAGGGTGAACCCCCGCTTGATCGTGACTTCCAAGATCATGGCGGTGAAGGCGGGGATAGAGATTCCCGTGGGCCTGCTGGAGGCCCATTTCCTGGCCGGCGGCAACGTCATGAGGGTGGTCCAGTCCCTGATCGCGGCGGACAAGGCGAGCATCCCCCTGAACTTCAAGCAGGCCACGGCCATCGACCTCGCCGGTCGCAACGTGCTGGAAGCCGTGCAGATGTCGGTGAACCCCAAGGTGATCGAGACCCCCGTGGTCGCGGCCATGGCCAAGGACGGCATCCAGGTGAAGGCGTTGGCGCGCGTCACCGTGCGCACCAACATCGACCGCCTGGTCGGCGGTGCCGGAGAGGCCACCATCCTGGCCCGCGTGGGAGAGGGAATCGTGTCCACCATCGGGTCGGCCGAATCGCACAAGGACGTGCTGGAGCACCCGGATTCCATCTCCAAGACCGTTCTCGGCAAGGGTTTGGACGCGGGCACCGCCTACGAGATCCTTTCCATCGACATCGCCGACGTCGAGGTGGGCGTGAACATCGGGGCCAAGCTCCAGATGGACCAGGCCAACGCCGACAAGAACATCGCCCAGGCCAAGGCCGAGGAGCGCCGCGCCATGGCCATCGCCTTGGAACAGGAGAACCTGGCACGCATCCAGGAGATGCGTTCGCGCCTCGTGGAAGCGGAAGCCCAGATCCCCATGGCCATGGCCGAGGCGCTGCGCACGGGCAAGATCGGGGTGATGGACTACTACGGGCTCAGGAATCTCCAGGCCGACACCGAAATGCGCCAATCCTTGTCGCAGGGCAAGGAACTTCCGCCCAAGGTATAGACCGTGCACGATTCCGTCGGCTTGTTCAAGATCCTGATCCTCGTGGGGGTGGTGGGATACCAGGTCCTCAAAGCCTGGCGGAAGAAGGCGACCATCCAGGCACCGCAGCCCGCAGGGCCGGTCGCTGCGGAAAGCCGGCCCGAGAATTCCTGGTGGGAGCCTCGACCGGAGCCCGTCCTTGGGCCCGGACCGCTGTCGGAACCCCCGCCTTTCCGGGAACCCCCATCCCAAACATCGCCGACGCCCACGATCGGACGCGTGTTCGGGTCGGCGCCGCCGATGGCCTACAAGCCGATCTCGGCGCTGTCGGAAATCCCCGTGGATCCCACGCCGCGCACTCCGGTTACCGTGCTTCCGGAGCTGCGCGATCTGGTCCTGGCACAGGTCATCCTCTCCCCGCCTCCGGGACTGCGGGGTGGAAATCGGGGGGGAAGGAGCCCGTTGGAGCTCAGGCGGTGACGTCGAGCGTTTTCCCCAAGTTCGCGGGACTCACCTGGGCGGACTGGAGAAGTTGCGCGACTTGGCTGGCCTGCTGGTCCTGGCTCGTCTTGAGGAGCGAAACCTGGATTTGTCCCGCAAGGCCGTTGCCGTTGGCTGACATGGAAACGGATGAAGGGTCCATCTTCCTCTATTCGGTCGTTTTCTCGTTGGGCTTGAGCGTTTCCCCGTGCTGAGCATCCCGGAAGCCTCCAGCCGGCCCGGGTTCTGGATGGGTCTGACCCTGCTGGAATCGGATGTCCCGCGCATCGTGGCCCAAGCCGTCCAGTTGGCCGAGATCCCGTCTCCGACCGGCTTGGAGGAAGCCAGGGCCCAGAGCGTCCGCGAACTGCTGGAGGAAGCCCTGGGCATGGCCCGCATCGACCAGGCCGGGAATGTGGCCTCCGTGTTGGCCGGAGCCAAGGGAAGACCCGGAACGGTGGTCCTGGCGCCCCTGGATTCGTGGTACGAATCCATCGACCATCCCCACATCCAGGTCCGACCCGATCGCTTGACGGGTCCGGGCATCGCCGGCCAGTCCATCGCCTTGGCGGTGCTGGTGGCCTTGGCCCGCACCCTTCGGGAACGACCGGTCCAGGGATTGGGCGACATCTGGTTCGTGGCCACCGTGGGTTCGGAGATGTCCGGCGATCTGCGCGGCATCTGCCATCTGTTCCCGTGGCTCCCCACCGTCGCCGAACGGGTGATATGCCTCCAGGGCCCGGGCCTGGGCCGATTGGACCATTGGTCGGTGGGGACCTACCGCGGCGAACTCGCCATCTGGGCGCCCGGCGGCCATTGCTGGCGCGATTCGGGCCGCCCCAACGCGCTTCGCCTGGCCATGGAATTCTCCGCCCAGATGGAAGCCATCCACAAACCCGGATTTCCACGAACGCTCTACAACCCGGCCCAGCTGGAATCCGGCGACGCGTGGAACACCCTCCCGTCCAAGGCCGTGCTTCGCTTCGAACTCCGGTCGGACGGGGAAGAAGAATTGCAGCGACTCATCCGCGAAGCGCAGCGCGCGGCGGGCAGCTTGTGCAAGGGATTGTCCGGTTGCCGGGCGGAACTGTCCCAGAAGGGGTTCCGCCACGCCACCGGTTTGTACCCGGACCATCCGCTGGTGATGGGAACACGGGAGGCGCAGAGCTGGGCGGGTCTGGTCCCGCGTCTGGGCGCGTCGAGCTCGGACGCTTCGGTTTGCCTCCACTACGGAGTGGCTTCGGTCACCATCGGATTGGCCAGCGTGGTGGGTCTGGAAACCCACATGGAGTCGCTGTATCTGGACAGCCTTCCCGTCGGGCTCCGACAGGCCTACGCGGTGCTCGTCCAGGTGGCGGGCAGGAACACTCCCCATGACACCTGAAGCCTGGCTTTTCCGCAACTCCTTCCTGCCCTCCCGGGACGCGGCCTCCCGACTGCGAGGTTCGGAAGTTCGCATCGGTCTGTGCCTCTTGGCGCGCAACGCAGCCGTCACACTGGGCAGGCACCTGCTTCTGCTCCGACATGGCTGGCCCGGAGGGACCGCGCCGTGGTCCGAAATCATCGTGGCCGACCTGGGCAGCACGGACACCACCTCGGAGATCGGCCGGGAGCATGGAGCCACGGTCCTGGAACCGGGCGACCGCCTCGCCGCCTCGTTGGACCCGGCCGCCGACGGGGACGGCCTGGCCCGCGCCCTGCGGGAGACGGAATCCGACATCCTGCTGGTGCTGCCCGCAAGCCTCATCCGGTTGGACGTGGCCGGGATCGCGACCATGGTGCGCGTGCTCCTGGACGATCCGAACATCAAGCTGTGCCTGGGGGCGTCGGAGATCGACGGAGGCCCGTTGTCGGCCTTGGGCACCCGGCCCGTTCTTTCGGCCCTGCACCCCGACCTCGCCTTGGTCATCGATCCCACCACGCCCATCCTGGCGCTGCGGACTTCCGCGATCCGCGACCTTCCCCTGGCCCTCGCGGGGGGCTATGAGAGCGCCTTGGTCGTCGATTGCTGCGCCGCAAATGGACTGGATTCCCTGGCCCAGGTCCGGTTGGCTCCCCTGGAATGGGAGATCCAAGACCCCCGACTCGAACCTGGACGTGCATTCCGAACCATGGTGGCACTTCTGGAGTCGCTGAAACGAGCGGGACGGATCTCGACCAGCCGCGAGCTTTGCCACCTGCTGCCCCGCCCCATGGACTGGGGAGAATCGGGTCCTCGCCTGGTCACGGGACTCGAGGTCTTCCCCTGGAACAGGAATTGACCCGACCATCCCGCAATCGCCTTGGATTCCCCGCTCCCGGTGGCGCGTCGTCCTGGCAGCACCGCTATTTCTTGGTCGATTTCCCCGCAGGCGTGACGACTTCCGCAGGCGCCGCAGCTTCGGCGTAGACGGGCAGGGCGACCAGCTTGTTGTCCTTGTCGAAGGAGAAGCGGACTTCCCGGCCATCCACCAAGTAGCTCCAAACCTCCGCGACCCCGCCGGACCCGGTCTGACGGTCCACCAGCATGGGCTCGCCCAGGAGATCGGATACCTTGTATTTCTTGAACCCCACCTTCCAACTCGTGGACTTGAAGGTGGATGCGATGTCGGACATGGAAACCACTTCGCCGTTGGAGTTGATCCAGGTGGTGGTGAAGGAGACATCTCCGGGCCCCGCGGCGATCTTGGTCGGGTAGCGGAACAGCTTGGTCCAGCGGGGAGAGCCGGACGCGTCGAAATAGTTGACGTCGGTGGGCCATCCGTGGTCGTTGAAGGCGACATGGAAGGTCACCTTGTCCCTTTGCGGGGCTTCGATCCCCAACGGGGCGGACAGGGGATGGTCGCCGGTCAAGTTCCAGCCCGAAAACCATTGTTCCTTGATGCCCGGTTCCACGGTGTAGAGCTTCGGCGCCCGTCCGGGATCGATCACGCTGGTATCCGCCTGCACGGGAGGCGGAGAGGACATGTAGGGGGAGGGGGGAACGATCTCCACCGCTTGGGCAGCGGCGAAAGCCATCAAGACGGGCGAAAGGCGCAGGCGCATGGAACCTACGGGCGAAAGGACTGGGAACAAACTTACATCCGACTCGCTTGTCGTTGTTGTCGATCGCGGCCCGGACCCGGGTTGTACATTGAATCGTCCATGAAGAAGCTGCCGACCGCATTGGTCCTTGCGTTCTTGCTCCTCTCGGGCTGCAGGATCCCACACCTCCAGGCCCTGCTTTCCCACCTCCATCCCCATCCGACACCCGAGGATCTGGTGGGTCGTCCCTTCCCCAGTTTCGCCTTCGCGTCGATCCCGGGCCGGGATTCGGTCCGCAGCAACGATCTGAAGGGATCCTCCCCGACCCTTGTGGTGTTCTGGGCGACCTGGTGCGCTCCCTGCCGCGAAGAGGTGGGCGTTCTCGAACAAGTCCTGAAGGACGAGGGTCCCGCTGGCGTGAAGATCGTCGGACTTTCCGTGGACGACAGTCCCGCCGCCGTCCCCCTGCTGGTGGACCGGTTGCAGATCCCGTATCCGGTGGGCGTCGGGGCCAGCCCGTTCTTCTACGACCTGAAGCTGGAGGAAATCCCGCAGGTGTACGTCCTCGACGACAGCGGCGTGGTCCGGAGTTCCTTCACCGAGGTGGCGGACGAATCCACCTTGCGCCAGGCAATCGCCAAGGCCCGGCTGCCGGGATAGAAGCGGGCGGGGCGGAACTACAGCAGGATTCCCGCTTTGGCCGCCTTGCCGCGAAGACCCGCCAGGGTCCTGCGGTCGGCCACGATCAGGATGGTGTCGGAAAGCCGTTCGGCGGCGCCCTTGGCCAATCTTTCCAAGGTTCCCGCGCTGGAGGCGTCCGGGCACAGCAGCACCATGCCCTCGCGGACGCGGACGGGTTGCGCGCCTCGGCTCCAGTCCGCCATGGTTTGGCGCACGTTGGCGGGAAGTGGGCTCGCGACCAGACCATCCAGCGAGTCGATGATCTCCGCGGAGGAAACCCCCAGGGCCGATGCCGCCTGCACGCTGGCGCGGGTGAGCCGTCCGACGATCCCGTGGTCCTGGGAGGTGAGCTCCGAATAGAGCGAGATCTCGGCCCGGAGATTCGGGTCCACGCGTCCGAAGTAGATGTCGAAGGCGGGGGTCACCTTGGCGTGGCGAGGCGGTGCCGGGTGCATGTCCGGCGGCAGTCCCAGCCAATTCCTGCCCGCCTCGGTGAGGCTCCAGGTGATGGCTCCCTCCGCCGTCACCCCCCTGCCCGCCAGTCCCAGGAAATACGGGTAGATCAGGGCTCCGACCATCAACGACCTGGCGGTGGATTCCTGGATCCGATCGAAGAAATCCGCCGAGGAGACCTCGATCCTGCGTTCCGTCATGGGGGCACCGCGGAGAAAGATGTGGGGATCCGAAGGGGCGAACGCCGTTTCCATGTCCGCCATCCGCACCGCTCCGACCGGCGGAAGGACCTCCAGCACCCGTTGGGCCAGGCGGCGTCCCAGACCCTCGAATTCATCGGGTTCGTGTCCCATCCGCCAGCAGATCACGTCGATGTTGCCTCGGTTGGCCGCGCCCAGCCGATCCCAAGCGGGATCGAAGGAACGGAGGCCTTCGCAGTCCAGGCAGCGTTCGAAGAAGGATCGGCGTCCGGCCTTCGCCACCTCGGAGCCGACTGGGGAAATCCCCAAGTTCGGGACATCGGGCATCGGCCCCCGGCGGGAGGAGAGCAGTTTGAGGTCCCGGAGCAGGTTGAGGGCGTGGGGCACGCGGTGACCGACGGAATCTTCGATCCCGACCCAGGTGGGGAGCAGAACCAGCCGCCCTTCCAGCGGCTTGATCCAGCGCGCCGGGATGGAGCCGTCCCGGTTGTGCTCCAAGGGCTCGCGGGAGATGTGGTGGAGCACCATCCAAGCGTCCCAGGACAGGAAGGGGAACCCGAACCTCAAGTCATCGCGCACGATCGCGGCGCGCAGCCGCTTCCCCACTCCGGCATGGCGAGGGCGTCGTTCGTTCGCCTGCCCGACGAGCAGCGCCGAGGCGAGGCCGGGCGTCGACGGATTCCGTCGTCGTTCGAGTTCGGCCTCCAGGTCCTGGAGGGAGGCCCTCCCCGGAACGCCAGGGTCCCCGGTCCCCGGTTCCCCGGTTCCCGTTCGGATCTTCGGTGCCATGTCCGGAAAAGTAGGGGAAATGGGAAAGGGGGGGTGACGGGAATTCAAGGAGGACGATTTGCAGCCCACTGGAGGCTTGGGAAATTCCATGAACATCGCCTCTCTCTCGTTCGCCCCCGCCTCACCCCTCCCTCGCCGTTGGCGATGGAGTCCCCTCTCCATCGTCCGAGATGGAGAGGGTAGGAACACGAGCGAGGATACTTCAGAGCGCGGAATCCCGGCATTCACGCGGCCACCACGCTTTCCGTCCTCACGCTTCAATGGGGCCGCGCTCGTGAGAGCGCGGAATGTCCAAGAATATCGCCGCGGCAATCCAGCGAGATCCGGCTTCAATGGGGCCGCGCTCGTGAGAGCGCGGAATGGCGGTTGCTGGTGATGTGTTCGCCTATCCCTTCTACATGCTTCAATGGGGCCGCGCTCGTGAGAGCGCGGAATGGCCCTACCTACAGGCTGGGCAAGACGTCAAGCTCACGCTTCAATGGGGCCGCGCTCGTGAGAGCGCGGAATGTTGGCGAACAACACGACAGGCAGCGCGGCCACCCTGACGCTTCAATGGGGCCGCGCTCGTGAGAGCGCGGAATGGTGCCCGCACGTCACCGTAGTTCTGAACGAAGGCCAGCTTCAATGGGGCCGCGCTCGTGAGAGCGCGGAATGGGACCGGCTCCCAGTCAGCGACGTATCCCACGACCAGCTTCAATGGGGCCGCGCTCGTGAGAGCGCGGAATGCATCGATCAGGCAATAGGGACGAGTAGACGACGCGATAGCTTCAATGGGGCCGCGCTCGTGAGAGCGCGGAATGAGACTAGGAAGACAGAAGAGACGAAAAAGAAGTCTAGGCTTCAATGGGGCCGCGCTCGTGAGAGCGCGGAATGGTACTTGCTGGGATCCAACGGCTTACCATTCTGCGTGCTTCAATGGGGCCGCGCTCGTGAGAGCGCGGAATGAACGGATACTCCTCCACGCAGGGTGGATACTACTCGCTTCAATGGGGCCGCGCTCGTGAGAGCGCGGAATGCCGGACCTCAAGGTCATGGCCCAAGCCCTCGCCTCGCTTCAATGGGGCCGCGCTCGTGAGAGCGCGGAATGGGCGACTCTCGCGGCCAACAGCGTCGAAGGCAACCTGCTTCAATGGGGCCGCGCTCGTGAGAGCGCGGAATGGGCTCTGACCACCGCGACGGACTACTCCCAGAACTCGCTTCAATGGGGCCGCGCTCGTGAGAGCGCGGAATGCTGACTGAGGATATCATGATGGATGGGTCCCCGTCCGTGCTTCAATGGGGCCGCGCTCGTGAGAGCGCGGAATGAGTACCCTCTTGGATCCAAGCTCGATCCGTGCCCCGTTGGCGTCCATTCGAGCGCCAGGGAGTTTCCGGGCCGAGGGTTGGCCAGGAAGGACGCAAAACTTGCATGCAAGTCCAAGGATTTCAAAGAGTTCGAGCGGAGATCGAGAATCCAGGACCACCCCACCGCTCGAATGGCTCACGCGATGAAAACCTTGGGCGGCTCCTCGTAGTCGCGACCTATCGACTGGATCAGATCGTCGCGGTCGTTGGAAGCCAACCCCAGATCGAAAATCAGGGCTTGGTCTTGGCGGTGATGGACGATCTTCTGCAGCCGCTGCTCCATCTGGAGAAATTCCCTCGAGTTCAGTTCGCAAAGGAAAACGGAAAATTGGACATGCCGCCCAAAGCCTTCCATGGATTTGTGGATGGCCTTCAAACGCTTGGGGTCGGAAACATCGTAGGTCACCAAAAAGCGGCGGCGACTCATCGGGTCACGATCCCCGGATACCGCGGGATCTCTCCGCGCAGGGTCCTTGCCATCAATTGCGCCTGCACGAACACCACGCGTCGCCAAGTTGTCTTGTAGTCGAAGACGGGATGGGTGATGAGTTGGTCCATGCGCAGTTCGTAGGCCTTGATCAAGGACTTGCGGCCTTCGGCATTGAGCGCCCAGGAAACGCCGTTGGTCTCGAAGCTTCCGGAGCCGACCATTCCGTTGTTGATCGCGGAAATGACTGCGGAATCGGCGACCAGGGATCGGAACTCCTCCATGAGATCCAAGGCGAAGGCCGGACGACCATGACGTGGTTGGTGGTAGAAGCCCCAATACGGATCGAGTCCCACCGACATCAAAGCGACCGTGCACTCCTTCACCAACAAAGCGTAGGCGAAGGAGAGACAGGCGTTCACGGGATCCTTGGGAGGTCTTCGATTCCTCCCCTCCATGTCGAACGGAAACGCCTCGCCTTCCTTGGGTCGGAGCATCCGTGCGAATTCCCCGAAATAGGCCCGTGCGATGAAACCTTCCACTCCCAGCAGTTCTTGCAGGTTGTGCGTCTTTTCCACCTGCCGGAGCATTCGAGCCATTTCGTCCAGCGCCACATCGACATCCCCGCGACCGTTCCGTCGGAGCAGGGTCCTCTGGTTCTGACCTTTCGCCTGGACGATCGATTGCGCCAATCTCAGGCAGAACGACGGATCTGCCGCTTTCTGGAACTGGGAGGCACGATCGTAGGCGTTGCGCAGTCCGATGCCATGGGTGATCCCGTAGAACCAATGCCCCATGGACTGATGGACCACGGGAATTCCGCGTTCGGCACACAGATGGATAGCGGCCGAGGTGATCTGAACGGATCCGCACAGGACCACCTGCGACACATCGATCAACCTGGCTTCCAGCAAGGTTTCCTTCCCTTTGGTGACTTCCAGGGTTTCGCCGCTCTTGCCCAGGCGCGCGCCTTGCTCCTGTACGTACAGCGGTTGGGCGTCGTCGCGAGGAGGATAGAATCGGCGGATGCCGTCCTCCAGGTCCGGCTCCGCGCCCCGAAGGACCAGCGTCTCGTCGGGGAGACAGATCCCCGCCAGACTGCAACCCTGGCATTTGCGCGAATGGTCGAGAGGGAGGGGTTCCTCGTCGCTGGATGCGCAGGCGTGGGCGAGTTCGATCAACTCCCGAGTTCGACGCTCCAAAGCCTGGGTCAACGGAATCTCGACCCGCGTGCGAGATTTCTCGAAATAGAGGACACCCCTTTCGCACGCGTATCCAGATTCCCGCAACAGCATGCCCTGGGCCATGAGTTGCACGCGCTCGGGCTCCCAGCTGCGCTCCGGGTTGTCTGGGACTTCCCCGCGTTTGTACTCCACCGGGGTCGCCGCGGATCCTTCCGCCTCGACCAGATCCAGTTTGGCGGAAATGCCGAGCATCTCGGACGCGAGCGAGACGGATCGAACGATTTTTGGCGGAGTGTCCGTCCCCTCCTCCCAGGGAAGGGGCAACGCATCGGCCTCGGCGTCCACGCGCGAATGGACGTTGCGACCGTCCTCGGTGAAAGCGTTGTTCTCCCAGCGGCCTTGGACGTGCATCAGGTGCATGCGGCGCGGGCAATAAGCGTACTGGTGGATCGCGTCCAGGGGTAAGGCGTCACGGAGTGCTTCCACGGTTGAGCTCCTTTCTCGAAATCGGGAAGGAGCTGCATCGCTCAGTAGAAGCGGTGAGGCTCCACATGGAACAACTGGCTGAGAAGCTTCGCCTGCGCCTTGCTGACCGCGCGGCGGTCGTGTTCCCAGTCGGAGATCCGGGCAGGAGAAACGCCTCCCAGTCGTTCGCCGAGTTCACGCTGGGTCCAGCCATGTGCATCACGCAAACCGGAAAGCCAGGAGCCGGGAGTCTGGGCTGCCTCCCAAGCCTTCCATTCAGGGGTTTTGAACGGATCGATCCATTCGTCTTCTTCGGGTGGCCCCACATACCAGAATCCGAAGGCTTGGTCGAGGCGTTCAAGGACGACGGGTGGGGTATCGGGGCGGAATAGGCGTTCAATAGGGTGCCCCTTGGTGGCTCCCGATGTAATAGACTTCGATGAAGAGCGTGTCGCCGCCCTTCTGCCAACACGCGACCCACTGGTGGTCGCTCGTGAGGTGACAGTGGTACTTCGCGTCAGGGCCTTTGAGCTTGCCATAGTTCTTCCAATCCTTGGGGCCGGTGGGGCCTGCGACGCGGAGCAAGTCGAGCAACTTCTGCAACGACGCCTGCGCCTTGATCGGCATGCGCTCGACATTCTTCCACGCACGTCGCCCGACCCTGACCTGCCAGATCACAGTATACTCCATTTTGGGGTACAAGGCAAATACATTTCACAGACTGCGGGATGGGGAGAAGTAAAAGCGTGTGGCAGGTGGGGCGCCCACTTTAAGGCGTTTCGAGAAAAAGACGTCTTCCATTCCACGGCATTTCAGATCAGACGCTGTTGTCGGTCCAATTTGCGCAAACAGACTGCGGCATGCATCAAGCCCCAAGGCGCAACCCCACACCCCCCAATAGAATCCATCGTTCCAGCAAACCGAGGCGATCTCCTCACTCGAGATTGGAACACAGGTGAGTACTCCCAGACCAACAAACCCTAATGCATTCCTCGTGAAATCAACTCCAGAAGAATTGCCGCTCTTTCCAGGGTCCGACCACCTCAGCGCATAGTCGTTTCGATCTGCTGGATCCCAATTCAAGCTGGTCACATCTTCCGATTCGATGCTCTCGCCAGCAATCCACCTGTTCAAGACCGCGCTGGTAGCCAGTTGCGCACAATCGCGGAAATTTTTCAACAGGAGCTGTCCGCCTTGACCGTTGCTGAAACTGAAGGGGGCAGGCTGGATCGAGCCATCACCTCTCACAACTTCTGTACCTAGGAGTCTGCGCGGCAGTACTGTTGGCGGATTTTCGGGTTTCCTGGTTTTGGG
>CAYXXL010000042.1:934-13697 GCA_964469025.1 uncultured Fibrobacteria bacterium | reverse complement strand
GGCCACCATCGAGGGGGCCACCAGCGCCTTCGCCTTCGCCTCCGGGATGGCGGCCGTGGACACCGTGCTGCGCCTCCTGGCACCGGGGAGCCGGATCGTTGTTCCCGAAGAGATCTACGGCGGGACCTGGAGGATCCTGGAGAGACTGGGCGAGCCCTGGGGGTTGAAGGTGCGGTGGGTGTCGTTTCGGGATCTGGTCGAACGTCCCGAGAGCCTCCTGGCGGGCGCCGACATGGTCCTGTTCGAGACGCCCACGAATCCGACCCTCCTGGATGCCGATCCCACCGGCGTGCTGATGGCGGCCCGCAAGGTCGGATGCCTTTCCGTGGTGGATGCGACCTTCCTGACCCCGGTGCTCCTCAGACCGCTCGAGTTGGGAGCCGACCTCGTGGTGCATTCGGGAACCAAGTACCTCTCCGGACACAGCGACCTGACGGCCGGTGTCGTGGCCACGCGCGACCCGGGTCTGGCCGAAAGGATCGGGTACCTCCGCAACACCACGGGGGCCGTGTTGTCTCCCTTCGATTCGTGGCTGCTGCTGCGCGGTCTCAAGACCCTTTCCCTCCGGGTGCTCCGGCAGCAGGACTCGGCCCGGACACTGGCGTCGGCCCTTCCCGGCCTGCCGGGAATCGTACGCGTCGTCCACCCCGGGCGCGGAGCCATGGTGGCCTTCGAGGTCGACTCCGCCGACAGGGTGGCATCCCTCCTGGAACGCGTCCGGGTGTGGATCTTCGCGGAAAGCCTGGGCGGGACGGAATCCCTGGTCACGGTGCCGGCCTCGCAGACCCACGCCGATGTCGACCCCGCCGTGCGGGAGCGCCTGGGCATCACCGACCGACTGGTCCGGCTGTCCGTGGGGCTGGAGGATCCGAACGACCTGTTGGAGGACCTTCGATCCGCGTTGGGGGCGGCAACATGAGCATCTTGACGGAAATCATCCACGCCGGAAATTGGGAAGAGGACCCCACGGGCGCCAGTTCCGTCCCCATCTTCCGCGGTTCCACCTACGCCCAGGACGATCCCGACGCCCGTCCCCGCTGGGACTACGGGCGCAGCGGGAATCCCACCCGGGCGGCGCTGGAACAGTCCATCGCCGCGTTGGAAGGCGGATGCGCCGGCTTCGCCTTCGCCTCCGGCATCGCGGCCATCAACTCCGTGCTGCTCACCCTGTCGGCCGGCGACCATGTGGTGGTGGGCGAGGACATCTACGGCGGCACCTACAGGTCCCTCTCCGTGCTGTTCCGCCGCTGGAACCTCTCCACCACATGGGTGGACGCCTCCGACCTGGACGCGGTCGTGGACGCGATCGAACCGGCCACCAAGGCCGTCCTCGTGGAGTCGCCCAGCAATCCGCTCCTGCGCATCTGCGATCTGCGCGCGGTGGCCGCCCTGGCACGGGAACGGGGCATCCTGGCGCTCACCGACAACACGTTCCAGACGCCTCTGCTGCAGAAGCCCTTGGAACTCGGCTTCCACGCGAGCATCCATTCCGCCACGAAGTTCCTGGGCGGCCATTCCGACGTCATCGCGGGGCTGGTCGCGGTTTCCGACCCGGAATTCGCGAAGCGACTGTACGCGGTGCAAAACGGGTTCGGGGCCATCCTGGGGCCGGACGATTCCTGGATGGTGCTGCGCGGAATCCGGACGCTGGCGGCGCGCATGGAGATGCACCAGCGGCACGCGGACCGTCTGGCCCGATGGCTCCGGTCTCGCCCGGAAATCGACGCCGTGCACTACCCCGGCCTGGAAGACCATCCCGGGCACGGGGTCCATTTCTCCCAGGCCACCGGCGCCGGTGCGGTCCTCTCCTTCGACCTCGGCGACGCGGACCGCGCGTCCAGGTTCCTGCGCTCGGTGAAGTTGGCGCTTCCGGCCGTGAGCCTGGGCGGAGTGGAGACCATCCTCTCGTGGCCCAGCCGCATGAGCCATGCCTCCATGCCGCCCGAGGAGCGCCGTCGGCGCGGAATCGGAGACGGACTGCTGCGGCTTTCGGTGGGCCTGGAAGATCCCGCGGACCTCGAACTCGATTTCGAGCGCGCCTTGGTGGAGTCGAACCGGTCGATCTGATCGCCTGAAATCACGGGATTTCCGGACCGGACCCCGCGTCGAAGATGCGGTTTTCCCGGGCCACCCTCGCGTACCACCTGGCCGAGGCCTTGGGAGTGCGCTCCTGCGTCTCGAAATCCACGTGGACCAGGCCGAACCGCTTGGAATATCCCGCTGTCCACTCGAAATTGTCCAGGAGCGACCAGGCGAAGTACCCCGTCACGCGCGCGCCGTCGCGGATGGCCTGGGCCAGCGACCGCAGGTGCTCGCGGAAGTAGGCGATCCTCCAGGAGTCGTCCAGACCGCCCTTTTCCCACGCGCAGCCGTTTTCCGTCACCATGGTGCTTGCGGGGTCCCATTCCTCCTGGCACCACAGGGGAATCCAGTAGAGGATGTCCGGCTCGACGGTCCAGCCGAAATCCGTCAAGGCCGCTTCGGCGCGCTTCCACGGGCGCCCTTCCTCCAGGGTGGGGGAGACTCGCTCCGCGAAGTACAGGTTGAGTCCCAGGAAGTCGGGCTTGTCGCCGATCAGGTCCAGCTCGCCGGGAAGGACTTCGGGCACGTCGGTTCCCAGGCTCCGCCATTCCTCCGCGGGGTATCGCCCCTTCCAGAGAGGATCCAGCCACCAGGCGGCGTTTCGCAGGAAGACGGCGCGCGCCGCGGCGATGTCGGCGGGGTCGTCCGTCGCCGGCAGGGAGGGCCAGGGATTGTGCACGAACCCCACGGAGATCCGATCCCGTCCGAGCACGTCGCGAAGTGCGCGGCTGGCGTGGGCGTGGGCCAGGAGCACGGTATGGCGGCATTGGAGCACGAGTTGGACCGATCCGACGATCCCGGGGGCGAAACTGCCTTTTCCGTAGGCGTTGTCGGCGATGCAGGGTCCTTCGTTGATGGGCATCCAACGGCGGACCCGGTCTCCGATCCGGCGCGCCAGGATCTCGGCCAGGTCTCCCATGGCCTTGGCCGTGTCCCGGTTCGCCCACCCCCCGCGATCCTCCAGGGCCTGGGGCAAGTCCCAGTGGAAGATGGTGGCGCAGGGTTCGACGCCCCGTTCCAGGCAGCCGTCGACCAGCCGTTCGTAGAAGTCCAATCCCGTCTCCAGGGCGGTTCCGCGTCCGGTCGGCTGGATGCGCGGCCAGGAGATGGAAAATCGATAGGCGCCCAATCCCATCGAGACGATCAGGTCCAGGTCTTCCCGCCAGCGATGGTAGTGGTCGCAGGCGACGTCGCCGGTGTGGCCCTCGAAGATCTTTCCCGGCGTGTGGCAGAAGCGATCCCAGTTCGATTCCCCCTTGCCGTCCTGGTCCCAGGCGCCTTCGATCTGGAAACTGGATGTGGCGGTACCCCAAAGGAATCCGTCCGGGAACGAATCCGTCCGGGGATGGGAGGTGCGTGACTGGGCAGTTGGCATCGTTTCTCCGTTGTCACCCGTGGTGCGAGGAATCGCACCACGGGAGCGAGACGGGAATTGTACCATGCAGGTGGTGGAACTGACACCCCCCTTCGTCTCCAAACTGCTGGAGAGCGTCGCCCACTCAGGAATCGATCGCGGGACCGAAGAGCTTCCCCTTGTCGCGGAAGTGCGTCGTCTGCCCTTGTTCCGGCAGGTCCGCACGGAGTTCACGCCTTCCCTGCTGGCGGCGGATTGCCTGCGCCTGCACCAGGCGCGGGGGGATCGGATGGTGACCTCGGACGGGGAAACCGTGGATCCGGACCGACTGATCCGCCTCGAAGCCTCCTTCCGCGCGCGTTCGGCAAGCTACAGGCCGGGCCATTTCATCAGCCTGGTGCGGCTGGGCCTGGACATCATGGACACCGAACGCAGCGGACTCACGGTCCTGGAGCGACGCTCCCTCCATCTGCTGGAGAGGCGACTGTTCGAGATGCAGAGGACGGAAAGGCCCGCTCCGCCCGACCACGTCGCGGGGTGGCTCTCCGACCACCACAGCGGGGACGCTTGGAGGCTGCGCGGACTCGTGGACCTTCTGCGCTACGTGGATGAAACCACCGGGAACCCTCTCATCGGCCACCCCGACCAGGCCACGTCGGACGTCGTGCACCTGCTGCTTTCACTGCACTGGTCGCTGCAGACCTTTTCCCCGAAGAGGGTGGGGCCCCTGGCGACCACGCCCATCGACCTGTGCCTGGGTGCCCGCGCGGTCCTCACCAACGCCAGGGTCATGCATCTGCGCCTCGGCTCGCTCCTGGATTTCGTTCTTTCCCCGGAACTCGCGCTGTGGAAGCGGTTGGACGAGTGGCTTTCCCTGGTGGTCCACCAAAGGGATGCCACCTTCCAGCTTCCCCCGCGCGAGGCGCTTCCCGACTTCCTGGTGGAGGGGGAGCGGTTGGGCGCGTTCGATCTGGTCCTGATGGTGGGCCGGCGGCTGGAGCACCGCACCCGGCGGTTGTCCCTGGACGAAAGCCTGGTGGCCCTGGAACGGACGCTGCATCGTCGGATCCACAGGCAGGAAGCCCGCAAGCGCCACATGGCGGTGCTTCTGCGGCGGGTCTTCGAGAGGGCGCTCAGCGATTGCCACAGGCGTTCGATGCGCCTGGCCATCACGTCCCTCGCCTCCGATCCAATCACCCCGATGAAAACGCCACCGGTCCCTTCGGAAGCACAGACCCGCACCTCCGACGATCCGGTCTGGGCTCGGCTCCGCGGCCTGGCGGAGGAGCTCGAGGAATGCAGGGCGTGGGGATGCTCGCCGTCCTCGAGATCGGCATGGAACCTCCTGTTCCCCGGCGAGGCCGCGAGGTCGGAGGAACTGGCGGATCTGGAGGAGTTCCTGCGGTGGGCCTTGGACTGCCGCGACGACCTGAAGTCCGCCCTGGACCGTTTGCCTCGGGAGGTCGGCATCGCGCTGCGCGACTGGTATCTGGCCCTTTCCGTGCGGGCGGCGACGGTGGAGATCTCCCGGGGAATGCCGGGGGGGCGCCGCCGACGCGAACGGACGACCCCGCTCCAGTGGCTTGCGGCGGCGGCTGTGCTGCGTCCGTCGCGTTATTCCGATCCTTCGGTGCTGCGGCGGGAGCCCGATTTCGATCCGGACTCGAACACCGACCGCGAAATCTCCAAGGCGTTGCAGACGTGGATCCATCGCCATCCCTGGGATCGAAGCCAGTCCGGAATCTGGCCCCCCGATCTGCGCGGACCCGCCCTGGCGGACGGAATCCGAGTGGGTGTCCTGCGTTCCCGGTTCGAGGGCGTACCGCCGTGGGAACTGGACGTCCGCCTGGGAATGCTTTCCAGGGAGCTGGAATACCGCTGCTGGCTTGGTGCCCGCGAAAGGGTGGCGCTGCTGGACCGGACGATCGAACGACCGGAACCCGCCCAGGGAAAGGCCGCGCAGAGGTAGATTGCTCCGGCCCGGAACGGAGGGCCCGGGCTGGAGTTGCTGGATCTCCTCAAGTCGTACTGACCCGCAACAAGGATTCCAGCGCCGACTCCAGGTCGCGGGCCTGCCACGAAAACCCCTTGGACTCCAGGACCTTCGGTTGGCAACGCTGCCCCCAAAGGAACAGTTCGGCTCCAAACCGGCCCAACACCAGACGGATCAGGAAGGAGGGGACCCGGACGATCGCAGGGCGTCCCATCGCCGCTCCCAGGACCGAGGCGAATTCCGATTGCGGCAACGGCCGGGGAGAGACTCCCAGGACGGGTCCCGAGATCTCGCCATCCGATATGCATCGGACCAGCGTCGATACCGCGTCCTCGATGTGGATCCATGAAATCCATTGGCGGCCGGTGCCGAGCGGACCCCCGATGCCCATGCGGAAAACGGGAATCATGGAGCCCAGCGCCCCTCCCCGAGGAGAGAGGATGGTTCCGAACCGGACCCGGGCCTCCCGCAGCGAAGCGGATCTGGCCGAGCGCACGGCCTGTTCCCAGGCGACGCAAGTATCGGCCAGGAACCCCCCTCCGGCCGGAGAGTTCTCGTCCAGCCATTCGTCCCCGCGGTTGCCGTAGTACCCGACCGCGGACGCGTTCACCAGGGTTCCGACCCCTGCCAACGCACAGCTCGAGGCCAATTGCCGGGTGGCGCGGATCCGACTCTCGCGCACGAGCAGGCGGCCCGACGCGGTCCAAAGGCCCGAGGCGATGGGATATCCGGCCAGGTTCACCACCGCATCGCACCCTTCGAGATCCCTCCCGCTCGGTTCCGTTTCCGGATTCCAGAGCCGGTCGCCGAGACCCGTCGGATTCCGTCGCACCAGGCGCAGCACCTCGTGGCCCGTTTCGCGAAGCCTGCGCACCAGAAGACTCCCCACCAGACCGGTGGCCCCGGCGATTGCGATTCGGCTCATTCCTTCTTCACTCCACCCATGGAGTCTACCAAACCGGCACTCCCGCGATTCCGATCGTGCCTGCCGATTCGCGAACTCCGCGGGGGAGGGGGGTCAGACGAACGCGTCCAACACCGCGGGCACCCAGGGATCGAGCTGCAACCGCCACAGTCCCGGCTCCAGCCGTTCGGAGGAGACCAACGCTCCGTTTTGTTCCCCGACCACGCGAGCAGGGGTGTCGCCGTGGCTGCGAAGCAGGACCGAGAGGAGCGCGGGCTGTCTTTTGGCCGCGTCGGTGCGTGGAAACCGAAGGACAGAGCCTTGGATGGCGGGGACCCCGACCGTCCGGTAGGCCAGGGCATGGCGGAGCACCTCGGATGGAGGAGCCACCCAGACATCCCGTTTCCGGACAAGATTTTGCAGGCGATCCAGGTGGCGGATGTAGGCAGCCTCCGGCACCGGTTCCCAAGACGTGTCCGCGACTCCCCTGAGGCATCGCACACCCCAGGCGCGCTGGTCCAGGGCGGTGTCCAGGAATGCATCCAACTGCGTCTGTGGCGGTCCGTGGCGCGAATCGGAACCGAAGGGGTCGTAGGGAACGTCTTCGGGATCGACTTCGCCGGGTCGGACGACTTCTCCCGTCCGCGCTCCGCTGCGGACGCCCAAGTGTCCGTGCTGGAGGGCGAATCGCACGATCTCCGGATCCGGCGACGCTTGCGGGCTGGAGTAGAACGTGATGTTCGCTCCCGTGCGCTGGTGCAGCTCCTTGCGGGACTCCTTGATCTCCTGGCTTGCGGTCTCGGAGGTCGGATCCTGGTGCCACCATCCGTGGTTGACGATCTCGAATCCCTCCAGCGCCAACGTCCGCAAGGCCTGCCAGCCACCCTCGGAGCACAGGGTCACCGTGGCCGCGAGACCCGCTCGGAAACCGCGCGAACGCAGGGCCGGGACGGCGACCCGGAGCGTGCCTGCGGAGGCGTCGCACAGGTCCTCGTGGATCATGGAGTAGGCGGCTCTCGCTCCCTCGCGCCAAGGCTCGACCCCTTCCACATGCAGCCTCGCGCGATCCAACCCATGCGTGGGAGGGAGTGTCTGCAAGGTCGTCGACTCGATCGAATCCATCGACCCCCATCGTACACTTCCGCACCCGCATCGCGCCGTGGATTCGAACCGCCCCGCGAAATTGTAAATTCCGCGTCGAAGTCGCGACCATTGGAAGGAAGGCTAGAGGTATGCACGCTCCTGTTGGAATCGAATGGATCATCATCCTCGTGATCGTCCTCCTCGTCTTCGGTCCGTCCAAGCTGCCCCAACTCGCCAAGGGGCTGGGACAAGCCAAGAAGGAATTCAAGGAAGCGGCCATGACCGAAGAGGAAAAGGCCAAGGCGGCGGCGCCGAAGACTCCCGAAACCAAGACCGACGACACCAAGGGCGCTTGATGAAGGTCGACCGGGGGGCCGGGGGCGCCTGATGTCGACCGATTCGGAAGTTCGGGACGCCTAGTGGCGACCGATGCAGAAGTTCGGGACGCCTAGTGGCGACCGATACAGAAGTTCGGGACGCCTAGTGGCGACCGATACAGAAGTTCGGGACGCTTAGTGGCGACCGATGTTAGAGGGTACCGTGCCGCCGACGGCGAGCTGGATTTCTGGAGACACGTCGAGGATCTGCGCAAGGCGTTGTTCTGGAGCGTCCTGGGGTGGCTTGCGGGAACCATCGTGGCATGGCAGTACTGGACGAACCTGTGGAGGCTGCTGCTTCGTCCCCTGTCCGGTCTGAAGAAGATGCCGCAGATCATCGTGACCAGCCCCACCGGGGCCGTCACCATGTCGTTCCAGGTGGCCCTGGTCGCCGGTTCCCTCCTGGCTGCGCCATGGGTGTTCTGGCAGCTCTGGCGCTTCGTGCGTCCGGCGTTGCACCTGCACGAACGGAGGATCGTCCTAGGTGCCGTCTGGTGGTCCACCTTCCTGTTCGCCATCGGGATCGTCATCGGCTATTTCACCATCTTCCCCATGACCCTGAAGTGGCTCGCGGGATACGGCGACGGGATGTTCGTGCAGATGTGGACCGTGGACGAATACACCGGAATGTCCGTGAAGCTGCTGGGGGGATTCGCCTCCATGTTCGAATTCCCGCTGGTCACGTGGGTCCTGGGCCGGCTGGGAGTCCTCGAGCCCCGCCAACTGCTGCGGTGGTCGAGGGGCGCCATCGTCGTCATCTTCGTGCTCGCCGCCGTGGTGACGCCGCCCGACCCCGTCAGCCAATGCATCATGGCGGTCCCCATGCTCGCACTCTACTTCGCCGGCATCGGCACGTCCTGGCTGGCTCGGAGGAAAACCTGATGGAATCGTTCAGCTCCGGCGAAGTGCTTCTCATCGCCGTCGTGAGCCTGTTGGCGCTGGACCCGAAAAGCGCGGGAAAGTGGTGGGGGAAGTTCCGGACCCTGCAAAGGCGCTTCCTGGACGCGCGATCGGACCTCGAGCGGGAGATCCGATCCACCCTGGAGGACGAACCATCCCGGCGCGAGAGCGCCCAGGATCGGCTTCGTTCCTGGGCCCGCGACCGTGTGGCTTCCCTCGGGCAGACCGAGTTCGACGCCGCCCCTGAACAGATCTTGTCGAGGCTGCGCGGGTGGGAAGGGTGGGAGGACCACGCCGACGTCGCCGCGTTCTGGCCGCTTGCGCGCGAGATGCCCCTGAAGCCCGTCCTGGAGGCGATTCTGCGCGGGAACAGGAATCTTTGGCTGCCCAGGACCGGCACCGAGCCCGGACGGATGGAGATGGTGCGCGTGAAGGACCTGGACGGCGACCTCGCCGAAGGGAAATGGGGGCTGCGCGAACCGGTGGGGGAGCCGTCGCAACAGGTGCCGACCGCCCTGCTGGTGCTGGTTCCGGGCGAGATCTTCGATCTCCACGGGTCGCGGATCGGCAAAGGTGGCGGGTATTACGACAGGTGGCTGTCGGCGCATCCGGGGGCCGTTCGGGTGGGCCTCTGCTGGGATGCGCAGGTCCATCCCGGAAAGCTTCCCCAGGGCGGGCACGACCAACCCATGGACCACCTGCTGACCCCGGCGCGATTCGTACACTTTGCAAACGGAAGAAACGCCGAGCGGCCGAAGACGACCGCCGACCAACCACCGGAGGAACTCGATGCGTGAGGCGACCCTGGCGCTGGAGGACGGCACCGTCTTCCGGGGAATCGGATTCGGGGCCCCCCAGGGTGCCGCGGGAGAGGTGGTTTTCAACACCGCCATGACCGGTTACCAGGAAGTCCTGACGGACCCCTCCTATTGCGGTCAGATCGTGGCCATGACCTATCCGGAAATCGGGAACTACGGCATCGCGCCCCAGGACATGGAATCGGGCAAGGTGCAGGTGGAAGGCTTCGTGGTCCGGAATCTCTCGCCCATAGCATCCAACTGGCGAGGAGGCGCGCGATCGCTGGAATCCTTCCTTTCCGAGCACGGGATTCCCGGGATCGGCGGAATCGACACCCGTAAGCTGGTGCGCATCCTGCGCACCAAGGGCGCGCAGCGAGGCGTGATCCTGTCCGGGTCGCCTCCCGAATCGGAAGCCGTGGCCCTGGCCCGCGGCGTCGAGTCCATCGTGGGAATCGACATGGTTTGCCGCGTGACTTCCGATCACGCCTACGATTGGGACGATCCGGTCTTCCGCTTCGACGGTGCGCAGACTTCGCCCGCGGACGCGCAGCAACCGTTGATCGTGGCCTACGACTTCGGGATCAAGCGCAACATCCTCCGACTCCTGGTGAGCCATGGATTCCGCGTGCATGTGGTGCCCGCCTCCACACCGGCGTCCGAGGTCGACAAGCTCCATCCGGCGGGCGTGTTCCTTTCCAACGGACCAGGGGACCCCGACGCGGTCCCCTACGCCATCCAGGCCGTTCGCGAGTTGGCTTCCAAGTATCCGCTGTTCGGGATCTGCCTGGGACACCAGATCCTGGGGCTGGCTCTGGGAGCCCGTACCTACAAGCTGAAATTCGGTCATCGGGGAGCCAACCACCCTGTGCAGGAGGTTCCCTCCACGCGGGTGGAAGTCAGTTCCCAGAACCACGGGTTCGCGGTGGACGCATCCACGTTGCCTTCCGATCTCGTGGTTTCCCACGTGAATCTCAACGACGGGACCGTGGCCGGGATGCGACATCGGACATTGCCGATCTTCTCCGTGCAATACCATCCGGAAGCTTCGCCCGGACCGCACGATTCGGCCTATCTGTTTTCCCAGTTCGTGGAATCCGTTCGCTCCCGCGCCAGCGTGATGGGCAGATCGTGAATTCCGCGAGGCCGAACGGTGGCTGGCGCGGCAGGGAAGGGGGGGAATCCGATCCTCCCGCCGGGTTCGCCTTTGGTGAACGGCGTCAAGCGCCCAGGCCATTTCGACAGATGCGCGAGCCCGCCGAGAATCCCGCGGAGTTGGTTTGCGGCCAGCACGCGGTGGAATCACTTTTGGCGACCCAGGCCAATCGGATCCAGCGGCTATTGCTGGAGCGAGGCGCGGGAGATCCGCGTCTGTACCAGTTGCAGAAGATGGCCGAAGAACGAGGAATTCCCGTCCAGCAATTGCAGTCGCGGGATCTGTTCGCAAAGGCCGATGGCCGCCGTCACCAAGGCGTCGTGGCCGTTTGCAATGTCCGTGAATTCATGGAATGGTCCGAGCTGAAGTTGCGATTGCATTCGGAAATCGCCGCGGGCAAGGCACCACTGGTCTTGATGGCAGCGGCCATCGAGGATCCGCGCAATCTGGGAGCCATCGCCAGGTCTTGCGTCGGACTGGGTGTTTCGGCCATGATCCTGCCGCGCAAAGGCGGTTGTGGACTCACACCCATCGTGGAGGAAACCTCCGCGGGTGCTTTGGCCCATTTGCCCGTGGCTCGGCCAGGCGATCTCGAGGGCGTGCTGACGGATCTCGCCAGCAGTGGATTCGCCATCGTGGGATTGGACCCTCAGGGAGAGGATATTCGCTCCGTTCCATTGAAAGGTCCCGTCGTCCTCGTTGCCGGAGGCGAAGATCGCGGAATTCCGCCGCACCTGCGCAGGCCATGCGCACACCTCCTGCGGTTGCCAATGGATTTCAAATTGCAGAGCTACAATGCCTCGGTTGCAGCAGCCATGGCATTGTATGAAATCACGCGCAATCGGAACTGAACGCCAAAAATCTCTGGACCGGTTCGATATTGTGTTGACGTTTGGCATTGGGATTCGTATTATTTTGCCATCAGGGATTGCCGAGGCGGATTCGGTTCCCATTCAAAAAAATCGCATTCATCGCTGAATGTGACCTTAAGGAGAATACAATGTCGTTGCAGGAACTTTCCACGGAAGATCTCGTCAAGGAAATCCAACGCCGCAAGTCGGCTGAAGTCGGTGAATTGCGTCGTCAAATCGACGAGCACAAGAAGGCGATCAAGGAGTTGGAAGAGCGGATTCGCAATCGCGATGGAGAGTCTTCCCCTGTTCGTCGTGTACGCTCCACCGTGACCGCATTGCCTGCCGGCGAACGCGCCGAACGGGTGTTGACCGCTCTGGAAGGAGGCTCGGGCCTGAACGTCGCCGAGATCTCCGCCAAAGTCGGTTTCGAGGGGATCTCCTTGAAGAAGACCCTCGACGACCTTCTCTCCGAGCGCAAGATTTCCCGTTCCGGCAAGGCTCGCGGAACCAAGTACAAGCTGGCCTGATCGACCACGGCGACCCTTGACGCCGGGGTGGTGGGTGCCGTATCTTTGGAGCCTACCACGACGCGGGATTAGCTCAGTTGGTAGAGCGTCTCCTTGCCATGGAGAAGGTCGAGGGTTCGAGTCTCTTATCCCGCTTCCAAGGCCCCTCCGGATCTTCGATCCGGAGGGGTTTTTCGTTCCGCCGGGGAAAAGGGGGGAAGGCCGATGAACACCTTGTTGCCGATTCTGGTCTGGGTCTCGCTCTGGGCAGCCGTCGTCGTCTTCGGATTCATGATCATCCTCTACCTGTTCCTGATGCTCATGGGGAAGGAGGAACTGGAGGAATTGCGGGCCGAATCCGATGCGGACATCCGCGACGTGCGCCGGGCGGAACAAGCGGCGGTGGAGGAGCGCAAAGCGGTTCGGGAAGAACGCAGACGAGCGCTTCTCGCAAGTCGGGACGTAGGCGCCGAACAGGACCACGAGCTGGATTGATCGAATCGCGGGTCGCGCGCGCCGGGGACTGGTATCTTTGCCCATCGAACGTGGAATATCCAGACGACACGCCGGGACGCTTCGCTTGAATTCGGACAAAAGCGGCAACCGCGAGCTTCTCCGCTATCTCTGGACGCAGCTCGGTCCGTGGCGGATTTCCGTGTCCGCGGGCATCCTGGCCACACTGGTCTCCGTCGGACTGGACTACGTCTCGCCCCACCTGATCGGCGTGCTGATCGACGGCCTTCGCACCGGCTGGGGC
>CAYXXL010000042.1:0-924 GCA_964469025.1 uncultured Fibrobacteria bacterium | reverse complement strand
CGCGTACTCTCCCTCATGTTGTTGGCTTCCCTGGTCGGGGCGTTCCTGCTCTGGGCGCAGCGGTTCCTGGTGATCCGCGCTTCCCGTGCGATGGAACACGACCTGCGCCAACGACTGTTCGAGCGTCTGCAGCGGATGCCGCCGTCCTTCCTGGACCGTCACCCCACGGGGGACCTGATGACCTTGGCCAGCTCGGATCTGGATCGCATCCGCGACGTCCTGGGGCCTGCCCTCCTGCACCTGTTCCGAACGGTCCTTTCCATCGTCTTCGCGGTGGCCTATCTGCTCTGGCGCGACTGGCGCCTGGCCGTCTGGGCCTTCCTGCCGCTGGTCCTGATGCCCTTCATGGCGAACCGGGGCATGATGCTGATGCACAAGGCCTACGCGCAGATCCAGGAGAAGATCTCCAGCATCTCCACGTTCTCCCGCGATGCCCTGGCCGGCATCCAGGTGGTCAAGGGGTACGGACGCGAGGAGACCTTCCAGGAATCGATGTCGGTGCTGTCCAACGGCCTGCGAGTCGCCCAGTCGAAATCGGCCTGGGCCACCGGGGCCCTGTGGCCCGCGGTCACGGCGCTGGGTGGCATGGGCATGGTGGTCCTGGTGTGGCACGGGGTGGATCTGGTCCACAGCGGGAAAACCACGGTGGGGATCCTGTCCTCCGCCGTGATGGTGTTCTTCCGGCTCCAATGGCCTCTGGTGGGACTGGGCTGGGTCTCCAGCATGCTGCAGAGGGGGGCCACCAGCCTGTCCCGCATGCGCACCCTGGACCAGGACATGGATCTGGCCGAGCGGGCCGAGCGGGAGGCCACGACCGCCCGGACCCCCGGGCCCCGGGCCGCGCCGCCGCTCCTGGAGGTCCGGAACTTGTCCTTCCGCTATTCCGAATCCGGGCCTTGGGTGCTCCGCAACGTGGACCTGCGG
>CAYXXL010000041.1:7842-13699 GCA_964469025.1 uncultured Fibrobacteria bacterium | reverse complement strand
CGTGCTGTCGCGACGCGGTGCGGCATGGGCGGCGGGATGCGAGGTATCGACCGAAACCGCGACCGGCTCGACCTGGCTCGAGTCTTCGTCGTCGTCGTCGTCCGGATCCGCCGCCGCGGTGTCGCCGACCCCCTTGAACAGCCTCAGGCTCTGGAGGATCGAGGCCTTCCGGAAGGCGACATACCCGTTGTTCCCGTTGGGACGGACCTTGAGGGGTTTGGGGAGAACGGCCGCCAGGCTGGCGGCCTGGTCCAGGGTCAGTTCCGAAGCATGGACACCGTAGTAGGCCTCCGAAGCGGCCTCGGCCCCGTAGATGCCTTTGCCCCACTCGATGACGTTCAGGTAAAGCTCCAGGATCCGCTCCTTGCCCAGGAAATGCTCCAATGCGACGGTGTAAATCGCTTCGATCGCCTTGCGCGACAGGGATTTCCTGGGACTCAGATAGAGGTTTTTGGCCAACTGCTGGGTGATGGTGGAAGCTCCCCTCTTCATCTTCCCGTCGTGTTCGTCCTCGGCCAGGGCATTCTGGATGGCATCGAAATCGAAACCGTGGTGCTGGTAGAACTTGTCGTCCTCGCCGACCAGCACGGTCTTTTGCAGGTTCTCGGAGATGCGCGAGAGCGGGACCGGAGTCCATTCGGTCTCCACGTGGATTCCGGAATCCGCCCATTCCTTCTCGCGAAGTCGCATGAGCGCCGTCTTCTCGGGCCACCGGGTTCGCAGCCCCGCCACCGAATCGTACAGTTTCCAGGCCTTCCAGCCGGCAAGGCCCAGAGCGATGCTTCCGATCAGGGAAAACGCCACCGCGTAGGCCACGAACACCGCCCGGAAAAGGCGCAGGAGGAGAATCGTCCCGGCGAGCAGCCTTCGCATGGCGTCTTTCCGAAGGGGAGGGGCAGGAGACGTTTCTTTGGCCATGAGGCGGGGAAAGATACCTCGGACACCATCCACCACCACCGGACGGATGGTTTGGCGCGGGTCGAGGGCGGCCCCCCGGCGAACGACCAGAAAGGGAAGCCGCGGGAGCTGTGCGGTTAGTATAATTCTCCTCCTCCACCGATGGTGGAACAGGTATCGATATCGAAAGGCCCAGACGTGATTTCCGACAAGCTCCATTACGATCCGGACGAAGTCTACCAGAAGAACATGTCGCCCTTCGAATCGGTCGTGATCGCCGCCCAGGAGGCGAGGTTCATCAACGAGCAGGCTCGTCTTGGCTTCCTGGACCTCAAGGGGGTCAAGCCGACCACGGTCGCGCTGGACCGCCTTCGCGAGGGAAAAGTCAAGGTTTCCGTCGAGGAGTGACCACGTGCCCTCCGGATTGACCGGACGGCGCGTCCTTCTGGGCGTCACCGGGGGCATCGCCGCCTACAAGACTCCCGACCTGGTCCGCACCTTGCAGAAACGGGGCGCGACGGTTCGTTGCGTCGCGACGGAGAAGGGGCTGCGGCTGGTTTCCGGGAACGCCCTGGAGGCCCTGACCAACCACCCCGTGGAGTCCGATGCATGGGCTTCCGGAGAGGCGACCCACACCAGGCACATCGACTGGGCGCAGTGGGCCGAACTCCTGGTGGTCGCACCTCTCACGGCGAACACCGCGGCCAAGCTCGCCACCGGGCTGGCGGAGGATTCCGTGAGCATCGCCTGGATCTCCTGCACCTGCCCGAAGCTCCTTTGTCCAGCCATGAACACGCGGATGCTGGAAGCCCCGGCCACGCGACGGAATCTTTCCCAGCTGGAACGCGACGGAGCCTTCGTCCTGGCCCCCGATTCCGGTGATCTCGCCTGCGGCGAGACGGGACCCGGACGGATGCCGGACCCGGCGCGGATCGCCGACGAGATCGAGCGCATCCTCACCCCCAAGTGTCCCCGCCCCCGCCGGATCCTGGTCACGGTGGGCCGCACCGAGGAGCCCATCGACGATGTCCGCGTGATCACCAACAGATCGTCCGGACGCACCGGCGCGGACATCGTGCGCGAAGCCCTGGGCCGCGGGCACGAAGTGACGGCCATCGTCGGACCGAGCGAAGCGGAAATCCCTCCCGGCGCGAAAACCATCCGCGTGCGCACCGCGCTGGAGATGCGCGACGCGGCGTTGTCCGCATGGCCCGACCACGAGTGGGCCATCTGCGCCGCCGCGGTGGCCGATTTCCGTCCAATCGTGCGTGCTGCGGGCAAGATCCCGGCGTCCAAGGACTTGGAGCGCATCGACCTGGTCCCCAATCCCGACATCCTCGCCGAGCTCTGCCGGACCAAGGCCGGGAGACGCGTGGCGGGCTTCGCCCTGGAAGCGGGGGAACTGGAACGCGGCTCCCGGAAGCTTTTGGCCAAAGGCGCCGATTTCGCCGTCTGCAACGATCCCCTGCGCGATCCCGCCACCGGCGGCTTCGGAGCCTCCGCCGTCTGGGCATGGATCGGACGCGCGGGAGACCCCCCCCTGCCCGGATGGATCGGGAAGGCCGAACTGGCCTCCCGTCTCCTCGACATCCTCGAAGCCGCATGAACGCCTTGCCGGCATCCATCCTCCGTTGGGCGCGATACCAGCGCGAACTCGGCGTGGACGAAGTCGTCCTGGACGAACGCCCGAAGCCCGCCGCCCCGGTGCCGCAGCGATCCGGCGCGGTGTCGCCTCAACGCTCCGGGGCCGCACCGCGACAGGCGGGGACTCCGGTCGGGGCTCCCGCTCTTCCCGTCTCCCGAGCGCGGAGATCCCCCGATCCCGCCGTTCCCGCGGTGGCCCCGGCGGTCCGACCCGCCTCCATCGCCCCTCTCCGTTCCGCGATTCCCGTCTTCGCCGACATCCAGGAATTGTCCGCGCATGCCAGGGCCTGCACGCGGTGCGTGCTGCACGGACGCCGCAAAAGCGTTCTGGCCACGGGAGGACCGGATCGGTCGACCTGGGCGGTCCTCACCCTGTACGCTTGGGGCGAGGATGCCGCCCGAGGGGGAATTCTCGAGGGGGACTACGCGATTCCCTTCTTGGATCTCGCACGGGAATCGGGTCTTCCCGCTCCCGCCGTGGCGTCCATCTTCGCGTGCACTCCGGAAAACCCCTCCGACACCACGATCCAGGGCTTCACCGAGGCGGTCCGGTGCCGCGGGCATTGGTTGCAGCGGCTCAAGCTCTCCGGGGCTCGCGCCGTGCTGGTTCTGGACCACAAGGCCACATCCTTGGCGCGCGGACCGGCCGCTTCGGTCGATTGGCCCGCCGTTCGCGGACAGGTCTGGGACCTGGAAGGTCTGCCCGCGGTTTCCACCCACCACCCCACCCGACTGGCGCGGCAGGAATCGCTTCGCCCCGAGGTGGAGGCTGACCTGCAACGGGTCCGTTCCCTGATCGGAGACCTCTGATGGACCCCCGACTGGGCCTTCCCCGTTCGGAGGAGGCCGAGCGCGCCGTGCTGGGCGGTGTCCTCCGGGATTGGCGCGTGCTGGATGGGCTCCTCGTGGAATTGGAGCCGGGGGATTTCTACGCCGAGCGCCATCGCGTGGTGTTCGAGGCCATGCGGCAGCTCTCCCTGGAACAGGTTCCCGTGGACCTTGTCACCCTTTCCGAACGTCTGCGGCGCGACAGGAAGCTGGACGGCGTCGGAGGCGAAGCCTACCTGATGGACCTCGCGGATTCGGTGGTGTCGGCGGCCGGGATCGGGGCCCATGCCCGGATCGTGCGGGAAAAGAGTCTGTTGCGCGCCCTGATCGAAAGCACCCGCAAGATCAACGAACTGGCCTTCGAGGATGGCGAGGACACCGCCGTGGTGCTGGACAGGGCGGCCACGGAGATATTGCAGGTCGCCAACCGACGCGCGGCCCACAAGCTGATGCCCATCAAGGACCTGATCCAGGGGACGCTGCAGAACATCGCCACCTACGGCGACGGGCTCCTGGGCACCCCCACGGGCTTCCGGGACATCGACGAAACCCTGCGAGGATTGCGGCGCCAGGCCATGATCGTCCTGGCCGCCCGCCCCGGCGTGGGAAAGACCGCCCTGGCGCTCAACTTCGCCCTGAACGCCGCCACCGGCGTGGGCGACCCCGAGGGCAAGCGACATCCTGTTGCCATCTTCTCCCTGGAAATGGGATACATGGAGCTCGTGGAACGGCTCATCTGTTCCGCCGCGGAGATCGACAGCCGCGAACTCCACAAGGGCAACTACATGCCCCAGAAGCTCCAGCGGGACATCGAACCCATCTACCACGCACCAATCTTCATCGACGACACCTCCGGTCTCAACATCCTGGAACTGCGTGCCCGTTGCAAGAGGCTCGCGTCCCAGCTGCGGCAGCAGGGACAGAGCCTGGACCTGATCGTCATCGACTACCTGCAGCTCATGGAAGCCCCCACGATCCGCGGAGGCGAGAACCGCCAGGCGGAGGTCTCGCAGATCTCGCGCGGCCTGAAGCAGTTGGCGAAGGAGCTGGACTGCCCCGTGTTGGCCCTGTCGCAGTTGTCCCGCGAACCGGCGAAGGGGGATGTGCGTCCCAAGCTGCACCACCTGCGCGAGTCCGGCGCCATCGAGCAGGATGCCGACGTCGTGGCCTTCATCCACCAGGATCCCGAACAGCCGCAGAAGGTGGAATTCCTGATCCAGAAGCACCGGGCGGGTCCGCAGAAGGACATTCCGCTGCTCTTCCGCCGGGAGTTCACCCGCTACTACGACTACACCGACCGCGAGGAGCCGGCCTATGGCTACGAATAGGCTCCCCGATCCGGTCGCGGTCCTGGAGGCCGTGGGCGAGCAGACCGTCCGCTCCACCCGCAAGGTGGCGGGCACGGTGCTCGACATGCTGGCCGCCGTCGGCGGCGTCTTCGCGATGTGCGGACGGATCCTTTGGCTCTTTCCGCAGGCGCTGGGGGACCCCGAATCGGTGATGAAGCAGGCCATGGACCTGGGGGTCGCCTCGCTTCCTCTCATCTTCGTGACCTCGCTCTTCGTGGGGATGGTCTCGGCGGTCTCGGCCAAGTACCAGTTCCGCAACGTGGTTCCCCTCAAATACCTGGGCACTTCCGTGACCAAGCTCGTGCTCCTGGAACTCGGTCCGGTCCTGACGGCTCTTGTCATGTCCGGGCGCATCGGATCCTCGATCGCCGCCCAGATCGCCACCATGAAGGAGAAGGAGGAGATCGACGCCATGACGGTGCTGGACCTGCCGCCGCTGCGGTACCTGGCGGCGCCGCGCATCCTGGTGGGCATCCTGGCGCTGCCGGTGCTCACCACCATCTCCTGCTTCCTGGCCATCGCGGGGGCCTGGGGCGTGTGCGTGATCGGCCTGGGCGTCACCAGCTACACCTTCCTTTCCGGGACCCGGCTCTTCTTTTCCGGCTACGACGTCTTCGTGATGGAGATCAAGGCCCTGGTGTTCGGCCTTCTCATCTCCCTGCTCGGCTACTACCACGGCATCCACGCGGGAGGTGGCGCCAAGGGCGTCGGGGAAGCCACCATGAAATCCGTGGTATCCTCGTCGGTGATGATCCTGCTCTTCGACTTCCTCATCGCCTTCCTCCTCTTGCGCAACACCGGATCCTGAGAAGGGAACGCGAATGCCCGGCGTGCAGATCGACCCGAACGACGAGATCATCCAGTTGCGACATCTGCGCAAGAGCTTCTGGACCACGGAAGGCGAGCAGCAGGTGCTCCAGGACGTGACGCTTTCCATCCGCCGCGGCGAGACCATGGTCGTCATCGGCGTGTCCGGCGGAGGCAAATCTGTCATCCTCAAGCACATGATCGGGCTCTACCAGCCGGTGGGCGGGGACGTGTTGATCGCCGGGGAGAGCCTGGTCAACGCCGAAGGCGAGGAGCGATTGCGCATTCTGCGGAAATTTGGGGTGCTCTACCAGGGCGGCGCGCTGTTTGGG
>CAYXXL010000041.1:0-7832 GCA_964469025.1 uncultured Fibrobacteria bacterium | reverse complement strand
ATCGGGCTCCTGCAGCCCGACGGGGGCGAAGTGGTGGTGGAAGGTCGGGTGATCTCCACTCCCGACTACTTCGACGCCGCCACCATCCGGCGGAAGATGGGAATGCTCTTCCAGATGGGCGCGCTGTTCGACTCCATGAGCGTCGGCGAAAACATCGCGTTCGCTCTGCGCGAGCACAACGAAGGGATCCCGGAGGATTCCGTCGACGAGATCGTCGCCCGGCTGCTGGGCCTGATCAACCTGAATCCCGCCTTCGCGAGCAAGATGCCGTCGGAGCTTTCCGGCGGCATGAAGAAGCGGGTTTCGCTGGCCCGGACGCTCGCCGTGGAACCGGAAATCGTCCTCTACGACGAACCGACCACCGGATTGGACCCCATCACCGCCGACGTCATCAACGACCTGATCCTGGACACCCAGAAGCAGTTCCACGTGACTTCCGTGGTGGTCACCCACGACATGGTCTCGGCCTACAAGGTCGCCGACCGCATCGCCATGCTCTACCAGGGGCACATCATCTTCGTGGGCACCCCCGACGAGGTCAAGAACACCCGCAACCCCTACGTCCAGCAGTTCGTGCGCGGCCAGCGCAAGCTCGAGTCCGTGGCCGAATGACCGCCTGATGGCCAAGGCCAGGACAGCCTGGGTGTGCTCGGAATGCGGCCACCGGTCTCCCAAGTCGGCCGGATTCTGTCCATCCTGCCGCAAGTACAACACCTTGGTGGAGGAGGTGGAACGGACGCCCACCTTCCAACGGGGACCGGTCGCGGCGGCGGGATCCGTGGCGCGGCGGCTCGCCGACGTTCCCCTGGACTCGTCGGCGAGGATCACCACAGGCATCTCCGAACTGGATCGCGTGCTGGGCGGCGGGGTGGTGCCCGGGTCCGTGGTGCTGGTGGGAGGAGATCCCGGCATCGGAAAGTCCACCCTGCTGCTGCAGATGTGCGCCCGCATGGAGAAGCAGGCGAGCGTCCTCTACGTGACCGGCGAGGAATCCGCCGCCCAGGTGGCCCTGCGCGCCGACCGGTTGGGAGGCAAGGCCTCCCATGTCTGGATGCTCGCCGAAACGCGGATCGAGGCCGTCCTGGCGGAGCTCCACCGGCTCGGGCCCCAGGTCGTGGTGGTGGATTCCGTCCAGACCGTCTACCGCGAAGACCTGGAAAGCGCTCCGGGCACGGTGAGCCAGTTGCGGGAGAGCGCGGCGGCGTTGCTGACCTGGGCCAAGGAAGGTGGCGGTGCCGTGTTCCTGGTGGGGCATGTCACCAAGGACGGGCAGCTCGCGGGCCCGCGGGTGCTGGAACACATGGTGGACACCGTCCTGTATTTCGAAGGCGATCGGCACCACCTTTACCGCCTGTTGCGCGCCACCAAGAACCGCTTCGGCGCCACCGGCGAAGTGGGCGTGTTCGAGATGCAGGCGCATGGGCTGGAAGGAGTCGGCAATCCCTCCTCCCTTTTCCTCGGGGACTCGACCGCGCGACCCGGCGTGTGCGTCACCGCGACCATGGAAGGCTCTCGCCCGCTGCTGGTGGAAGTCCAGGCCCTGGCGGGACCCACGCACTACTCCATGCCGCAGCGCGTCGCGACCGGTTTCGACACTCGACGCATGACCATCCTCCTGGCCCTCCTGGAACGCCACGGAGGCATGCAGTTGGGCGGCTACGACGTTTTCCTGTCGGTGGCCGGCGGCCTCAAGCTGGACGACCCCGGAGGCGAACTGGCCGCGGCCCTCGCGGTGGCCACCAGCCTGCGGGACCGGGCACTTCCCACCGGCACCTTCGCCGTGGGCGAATTGGGCCTGGGCGGCGAGATCCGCCCGCCCGCCCAGATGGAAGCGAGGCTGCGCGAAGGTCGGCTCATGGGCTTCACCCGCGCCCTGGCCCCGCCGTCCCCCAAGCCGCTGCGCATCGAGGGGTTGGAAATCCTGGTTTGCCGAAATTTGGGAAAGGCGCTGGATCTGGCGCTGGGTTGACCCCCGCTGCGTCAGGGGTCCTCGCGGGGGCCTTCCGGGACCCCGTTGAAGTCGTCGTCATCGAGATAGGTGGTGCTGTCCGGGTGGATGCGCACCGTGGTGTCCCCGTAATCCCGCCCCATTTTCCAGATGCAGACGGTCTGCAGACCCACCGGAAGACTGTCGAAGTACAGGTCGATGCTCTGGTTGCCCACCCCGGTGTCCGGGATGGCCACCGAACGATCCAAGCCGAACAGTTCCAAATCCTCGCCCCGGGTGGAATCCGTCAGATCCACTTCCACTTCGAGTCTTCCCAGCTTGTGGAGCGCCCCGGTGGTCACCTGGTTTCGGGAAGCGATGGCTCGCACCGTCCGGCTCCAACCGGAATCGCGCAAACGAGCCTCGATCCGATAGGTGTCCACGGGTACGCGGGCGAACTGGTAGTCGCCCAGCGAATCCGTCCGGGTGGAATCCAGTCCACCCGCCGGCGCCGACTGTCCGCTGGTCCACGACAACGGACGGAGATAGACCATGACCCCAGTGGCGCCGGTGCTGGAATCCGAAGCGAGGATGCGCCCCGCCACCACGGAATTTCCAGTTTGGCTCCCGCTCCCGGCCACCTGTTGGGAACCGCCGCACGCCCACAGCGCGGAAAGCAGGAACAGGGCCGGGATGGACTTCACGGACGCGCCTCCGGGGTCACCAGCGGGAAAAGCTGGACATTGAGCTGTACAACAAGGTCGGAGCCTCGCCGATCCTCGATCACCATCTGCAGGACTTCTTCCTTGAAAATTCTGATCCGCTCCCTGATCCGATCATAGCACTCCCGCGAGAGACCCAGGGTCAGCCCCCCGATCTCCCGTTCACTCGGGGGAAATCTATCCGAGGCGGACATCGCCAGACCGATCATTTCTTGATTGAAGTGGCGCACCACCAGATTCGGGGTCTCGTATTCCGTGCTGACGACCGGGGTGGCGGCTTGCAACCGGCCTTGGGCGTCCCTGTCGACCAATCCCAGGCGCTCCAACGTTCGCAGGGCCTCCTGCACCTCCCGCGGGGGGACGGGAGGTTGGATCTGCCTTGCGATCCAATTCGGATCCTCGCGGAAGGCTTCCAGCCCCACGAATTCGCGAAGACTCGCGTGGAGCCAATCGGTCCACAGCGCGTACTGCTCCTTCGGCAGGAATTTGAGGAACAGCTTGCGCCGGATCTTGGCCATCTCCTGGAAGGCGTTGTTCTTCTCCTGCACCGTTCGGGCATTCCCGAAGCTCGAAAGAAGACCCAGGTAGGAACTCTCGGCCTGGGTCAGCCCCATGGCCTTGGAGAACTTGGAGGCGGTGTCCAGCGACAATCTTCGACGACCTTCCAGGATGTCCTTCAACAGGCTGGCGGAAGTTCCCGCCTTCAGCGCGAAGGACCGGAAGGAGAGCACTCGGGAGGAACGCTTTCGCCAAGTCCACCAATCCTTCAGGAATTGGCGGTAATCCGCGTACTGGTGGATGTCCGGACCGGGTCTGGGCGCAGGCACGATCAGAATGCCTGCCCGAAATCGACGTAGAGCCCCGACCCGAACTCCGACCAGCCGTAATCCATGCGCAGAACCGCCTTGCCACCTGCCAGCGGGGATCGCAATCCCGCTCCCGCTGCCCACCGCGGGTCGGCTCCCCAGACACCCCCGTGGGTTCCTGCCTGTCCGAGCTCCCCGAAAATGGCCGGTTGCATGGGGAACACCCAGATCTTGGGACCGTTCCACCTCGTTTCCAACCCGACGCACTGGACGGACTGGCCGCGCAGCTGCTTGTTGGGAAGACCTCTCAGCGATTTGCGCCAGCCAAGGAAGGGGATTTCCCAGAACGGAACGCTCCCCCAGGCTTCCTCCTTGTGGATCCGACCCACCTCGGTGAAATTTCCCTGCGAAACGGCGTCCGAAGCATCCGCGACCAGATCCTGCCAATCGAAGTCCGCTCCAGGCAAGGCGGTTTGCAGCTTGAGGCTCAAGAAGGATCCCGATTTGGGATTTTCCTTGAGGTCGCGACCTTCCCTCTCCAAGATCAAGGACCCGTCGAAATCCGTTCCTCCGCGGATCCCGACCCAGGAGGAGTCCGTCCGGAATATCCCCTCGCGGTCGGTGCGAATGGACGTGTTTTCCGCGTACACCTGCGCTCCCGCGGAAAAACCACCCGGAAGCCACCGGGAGACCTGCGCATACCCCCCGGCGTAGGTGGGGGTGTAGACGCCTTGCAAGCTGTCCGGAGGGGGATCTCCGGGACCGAACCACTCCTCCGGAAATTTCCCGATCTCCCCGAACGCCGTCAGGCGCCAGACCCCGTCCAGGGAATCCCGTTCCACCGTCGCATCCACGTTCGACTGGTGGCGCACGGTGGTGTAGGCGGTGAGATCCATGTAGCCGGGTCGGTCGAAAGGATCCTGCCAGCGCAGCTTGGCACCCCCTCCCGGTCCGGTCTCGGGATAGGTGAATGCCACTGGAATGGGGAGGATCTCCCCGCCCAGGCCGCCCAACGCCGCCGGTGCCCGGAGAAGGGCCAGCGAGGCGAGGACTGCGGTTGCATGCACGGATCGGCCCATGTGTGCGCCAAAGAGTAGAATCACCCTTTTGATGTCGAGGGTACATTTGGCCCCCTATGCAACTGGTCTCCAAGCTCTTCGGTCGCACCCTACGCGAAGCTCCCACCGACGCCGAAATGGCCTGCCACGTCTGGTTGGCCCGCGCGGGCCTGATCCGCCGGATCGCCGCGGGTCTCTACGCGGTCCAGCCCATGGGCCAGCGCGTCGTCCGCCGCATCGAATCCGTCATCCGCTCCGAGATGGAGAGGATCGATGGCCAGGAATTGTCCTTGCCGTTGGTGCAACCCGCCGAACTGTGGGAAAAGTCGGGACGCTACGACCTGATCGGGTCCGAGCTGGTCCGCTTCAAGGACCGGGGGCAGCACCCGATGGTGCTCGCCATGACCCACGAGGAAGCCGTCACCCAGGTGGCCTCCGAGGAGCTGTCCAGCCATCGGCAGCTTCCCTTCATGCTCTGGCAGTTCCAGCTGAAGTTCCGCGACGAGCCCCGCGCCCGCGGTGGCCTGATCCGCGTGCGCGAATTCACCATGAAGGACGCCTATTCGTTCCACAAGGACGCGCAGTGCCTGGACGAGTACTACCGGAAGGCCTACGACGCCTACGCGAGGATCTTCCGCCGCTGCGGGATCCAGCCGGTGATCGTGCAATCCGACACCGGCATCATGGGTGGCAAGGTGGCCCACGAATTCATGCTGCAGTCCCCCATGGGCGAGGACAGCCTGATCCTGTGTCCACAGACGGGATACAGCGCCAACGCCGAGATCGCGGTGTTCGCCCGCGAAGGGATCGAGGGCGAAGCGCTTCCCGCGGAGAAGGTCGCGACACCCGGAAAGTCGTCCATCGAAGAGGTCTCGAAGCTCCTGGGCGTGGAGGCGAAGAACACCCTCAAGATGGTGATGTACGGCGCCCTGGTCGGAGATGGAACGGAATTTGTCGCCGTCGCCATCCGCGGCGACCTGGACGTCTCGGAGACCAAGGTGCGCAACGTGCTGAAGGCGCGCGAGCTCTTCCCGGCCACCGACGACCAGATCCGCGCCGCCGGGTTGGTGCCCGGATTCGCCTCGCCGGTGGGGATGGGGAGCGGAATCCTGCTGGTGGACCTGTCGGTGCCGGTGAGCGCCAACCTGGTGGCGGGGGCCAACGAAGCGGGCTTCCACGTGAAGAACGTGAACCACGGGCGCGACTTCGCGGCGCGAGCGCCTTTCGCGGATCCCGTGGACGTCGCCCAGGCGGCGGAGGGCCATCTGGAGATCGGGGGGGCGCATCGTCTCCGGGCGGTGCGCGGCATCGAGATCGGGAACATCTTCAAGCTGGGGACCAAGTTCAGCGAGGCGCTGGGTTGCACCTTCCAGGCCGAAGACAAGACCATCCAGCCGGCCGTCATGGGTTGCTACGGGATCGGGGTGGGTCGACTGCTGGCCTCGATCGTGGAAAATTCGCACGACGAAAACGGGATCGTCTGGCCGCGCGAGGTGGCGCCGTACCATGTCCACGTCGTGCCTCTGGGCAAAGAACCGGAAATCCTTTCCGACTGCCTCGCCCTGGGCAGGGAACTTGAAAAGGCCGGCTTCGACGTCCTATTGGACGATCGCGACGAGCGACCCGGCGTGAAGTTCAAGGATGCCGACATCTGGGGCATTCCCGTGCGCCTGGCGTTGGGTGGCAAGTCCAGGGAACAAGGTGCCTTCGAGTGGAAGCCGCGCAGCGGCGGCGAAATGCGTCTGGTTCCCGCGAACGAAATCGTTTCCGAGGTCCGCGCCTTCTACGCCGTCACCTGATCCGCCGCCAGGAGCCGTTGCTCCGCCTGTTCCAGCCAGTCGGTCTTGATGGAATAGTGGCTGGCATATGCAATGCATTTGCCGCCAAGCAGGGCCAGAACCTGCGGGGACTGGTGCGCGACGTGGATGCGCTCCGACAGGCCCCGGGCCGCGGGCTTGGCGTCCAGGACGTCGCACTGGGCGAGCCGGACCCCGTGCGGCTCCCGCTGGAAGGCATCCCAGGCCTCCTGGGCGACTTGACTGATCCCGCAGGTGGGTGAATACTTGAACAACAGCACGGGATCCGGCGCCGCGAGCAGGCCGTCCATTTCTTCCAGAGTCCGAATCTCCAGCACCATGCCACCTCCGATTGTTAGGTTCCAAACTACGATGTCTCGGCTTCTCGCACTCCCCTGCCTGCTTCTGTTCACCCTGCTCGCCGGGTGTCAATTCGATTCCGTCGGCGAGGATTATGCGCAAAGCGACAACCTTGCCTATCGTGTGTTGCAACGCTCGGATGGTGGTCGGCAGTTGGAAACGCGAATTCCCATCTACCCGAATTTCTTCCAAGGGTTCACCTCGGGTTCCATGTCGGATACGGTGCATCTCGACTCCACCCCTTCTGGCCAGACCAAGGGGACCTGGTGGCGGCAGAACAACGTCTACATCGCCCAGCCGTGGGGCGATCTCGAGGAGTTCTGGTTCGGTTGGTGGCTGCTGGATGTGTTCCAGATCGATCGCCAGAACCAGACGATCCCGACGCCATTCGTCTCCCAGGGAGTGGCAGCCCTCTACCGAGCCTTCGAGAGCGACGCCTACAAGAACGACACATTCACCAGATATTGGCCTCCGATCAGTTCCTCCTATTTGGACGGTTTGATGAATGGAAGCAGCCAGGTCCTGAAGTTCGGGATCATTCCTCGTCCGTGGACACCATCGAATCCGAACGGGCAGGACACGTTGATCATCGCGCAGGCCCCTGCGGGAACTCCAGCAGGAAATGCCGGACTGCGGAATGGAGACCGCATTCTGACCGTCAACGGCCATTGGGCGAGCCTGGACTACTTGAACGACTCGGTGGGGAACGGGAACACGATCTTCGTCTACCTGCGACCCGGCGTCGGACTGGATACCGTGCAGATGTCCCGTGCGGCCGTCGCCATGCCTTCCGTTTGGGCGGACACCTTGCCCGGCGGTATCGGGTACCTCACGATCACCGGGTTCGATACCGGCGATTCCACAACCGTTCCCATCGTCCTTCCCTCCGACCTCCAGTTCCAGGCCTCCGCCACTTGGCTGGATTCTGTCACCAAGCCGGGCAGACCCTGGATCTTCGATCTGATCGGAAACGGCGGAGGCTCCATCGATGTCGCCCAGAACATCGCCTCTTCCATTCTTCCTGCCGGGGACAGTCTGGTCCAAATGACCAAACGAGACTTGCCCGACAGTTCCGACTACCTGGAAGGTCAGGTCACGAGCTATCCCCTGACCGAATCCTCCGTCCCTCCCCATCTGCATGGCCGTTCGATCCTGATTCTCCA
>CAYXXL010000040.1:0-13917 GCA_964469025.1 uncultured Fibrobacteria bacterium | reverse complement strand
GCTCTTCCTGGCGGTCGTGCTTCTACCCTTCGCCCTCGGTCGGGCGCAATTTTCGGGGAGCTTCCCCTCGGGTTCCTCGGCGGGTTCCTTCCCCGCCTTGGGACCGGGTTCGGAGCAACCGGTGCTGGCGGACTCCCGGACCTTCCAGATGCACCAGAGCGTGACAGTTTCCGCCATGTCCGGCGGCGGCGGGAGCCTGACGCAGAGCATGATCCAGAACCGGCTCGACTACAGGCTGTCCGATCCGCTGACCCTCCGCCTCGGGCTTGGAATCCTCACCCCCCTCCAAGCCACCGGATTCGCCGCGCAGGGATTCCAACGGGGCGCCTACCTGATCCCCGACGTCGGACTCGAATACCGTCCTTCGGAATCCCTCCTGTTCGCCCTGCGCTACGTGGGGATCCCCTCTTCACCGCTCGGTACCGCGGGCGGATTGCCTTGGCATTGAACCAGATGCCCGTACCGGACCCGTGCGCCTAGTCGCCGTCCTGCTCGTCGCCTCCTTCGCGAGCTCGTGTCGGCGCGCGCCTTCGGCGGATCCTCCGCCCTCCTCCCGGCGCGATTCCTCCCCCCGATTCCCCGCCGCATCGGCAGGGACCGTGGAGGTGCTCAACGGCACGGGCCGCAAGGGCGTGGCCTCCTTGGTGGCCGAACGCCTCCGCCGCGACGGCTTCGACGTGGTGAAGGTGGGAAACGCCTCCGAAAAGACCTTCGCCCGCACCGTGGTCGCCGAAAGGCGCGATTCGGCCCAGGTGGCGGCGCACGTGGCGGCGGCGCTGGGCGTGCATGGAACCTGTCCCTTCCACAACGAGAACCTGCTGGTCGACGCAACCGTCTTCGTCGGCCGCGACATCGAGGAGATCCTTCCGCAATGAGCACAGAAACCGAGCTGGACGACGTCCGGCGCCTTGCCATCAGCCACCTTTTCGCGCGCAAGGCCCAGGATGTCTCCTGGCTGGATCTGCGCGATCGGTCCACCCTGTGCGACTGCTACGTCCTGGCCACATGCCAGAGCGAGGTGCAGTTGCAATCCATGCTCTCGGGAGTCCGCCGCGACCTGCGCAAGGCGGGCGTGGCCGCCTTGCGTTCCGAAGCCGCTCCCGGTTCGCGGTGGGGGGTGCTGGATTTCGGCAACCTGATCGTCCATGTGTTCCTGCGCGACGCCCGCGACCACTACGCGTTGGAACGGTTGTGGCAGGATGCCCCGCAGCATTCGGCCCGCGTCCAGGACTACCCGGTGCCGGAAATCCCCGACGAAGCGGAAGAAGAAGAGGAACAGCTCTCCGGGGAAGACTGGGAGTGAAGGGTCGGCGCGGAGAATTCGCGAAGGCCCTCGCCGTCCGGTTGGAACAGGATCCGTCCGTCCTGGAAGCGGCCATCGTGCGACCTCCGGATCCCAAGATGGGGGCGCTCGCCTTTCCGTGCTTTTCGCTGGCGAAGGCCTGGCGCAAGGCTCCCCCGCAGATCGCGAAGGAACTCGCCGAATCCGTGCGGGCTCCCGCGGGCTCCGAGATCGCGGCCGAGGGCGGATACCTGAACCTCCGCCTGAAGCCGGGCATCCTGGCCAAGGAGGCCGTCACCGACGCGTGGCGTCTGGAGGCGGGAGGAGCGGTGACGGATTCCGGTGCGGGGAAGACCGTCCTGGTGGACTATTCGTCGCCGAACGCCGGCAAGGAGCTGGTCTACCACCACATCCGGTCCACGGCGATCGGCGCGGCGCTGTGCCGCATCCACGAGGCCGCCGGATGGGAGGTCGTGGCGGTCAACCATCTGGGGGACTGGGGAACGCAGTTCGGAAAATTGATCCTCATGTGGGTCCGCGAGCATGGAAGCGACCGGGAGGCGGCGCTGGCCGACCTGCCCTCGGTGACGCTCTCCGTCCTCAACCGCATGTACGTGGGATTCAAGCCCGCGGCACTGGAGGATCCCGCCATGGAGGGCGAGGCGCGCCTCTGGTTCTCGCGGCTGGAATCCGGGGACGCCTTCGCCCGCGCCTGCTGGGAGCGGTTCATCGCGGTGTCCATCGAAGCGCTGCAGCAGGTGTACCGGCGTCTCGGGGCCCGGTTCGACCATTTCCTGGGCGAGAGCTTCTACGAGGACAAGCTGGAGGCGGCCATCGAGCGCATCCGCGGATCGGGCATCTTGGAGGAAAGCGAAGGTGCCCAGGTGGTTCGCGTGGGAGACGACATCCCGCCCTGCCTCATCCTCAAGAGCGACGGAGCCACCCTCTACGCGACGCGGGACATCGCCGCCGCCATCTGGCGCCACGAGCGGTTCCACTGCGATCGCGCCCTGTACGTGGTGGACTCGGGCCAGAGTCTGCACTTCCGCCAGGTCTTCGGCGTGCTCGCGCGGATGGGAGAACCCGCCGCGGCCGGTTGCGTCCACGTTCCCTTCGGGCTCGTGCTGGGCAGGGGCGAGGACGGAACCTGGAGCAAGGTCAGCACGCGCTCGGGCACCGGGGCGCCTCTTCCCGAAGTGATGGACATGGCCGTCGAGCGAATCCGCAGGACCATGCAGGAGCGCGGCGGGGACCTCGCGGATCGCGAAGCCCTGGCGGAAGCCGTGGGCGTCGGGGCGCTCCTCTTCAACGAACTGAGGAACCGCCGCATGGTCGACACCCGATTCGACCTCGACGCCATCCTCTCCTTCGAGGGCGACACCGGGCCCTACATCCAGTACGCCCATGTGCGCCTCTCCAGCATCCTCCGCAAATCGGAAGGCCTGCCTTCGTTCGAGGGCGCGAGATGGGAGCTGCTGTGCGAACCCGAGACGGAAGCTGTCCTTTCCGTGCTCGCCCAGTTCGGCGAGAAGGTCGACCAGGCCGTGGAATCCGCGGAACCGTCCGTCGTCGCCCAGTACGCGCTGGAGCTCGCCGAGAAGGTCCACTCCTTCACGCACCACCACCGCGTCCTCGAAGTGGATGCGACGCCCGAACGGCTGCTCCTCGTGGAGGCGGCGCGGCGCACGCTGGCCCGGGCCCTCGCCCTGGTGGGACTGGAGCCCGTCGCCAGGATGTGATTCCCCGAATGGGGGGTGATCGCGACCGCCGGACCCGATTCGAATATGCCGGGTGGCCGGGCGGGTATCGATTCGGCGGGGACGGGATTCGATTCGCCGATTCGGGCCACGGGCAATCCGGCGGATCGTCTACCGCGATTCGGCGCAAACAAAAATCGCCTTCGCGGATGCGATCCGCGAAGGCGACGTTCTCTACACTACGGAGGAGAAGGCGCTCAAGCCTTCTTCGGGACGACTTTCTTGGCGACCTTCTTCGGAGCGGCCTTCTTGACGACGGCCTTCTTCGGAGCGGCTGCCTTCTTGGGGGCTGCCTTCTTGGCAGCGGCCTTCTTGGGTGCGGCTTTCTTGGCGGCGGCCTTCTTCGGAGCAGCTGCCTTCTTGGGGGCAACCTTCTTGGCAGCGGCCTTCTTGGGTGCGGCTTTCTTCATCATGGCGTTCTCCTCCATGGAGTCGCTTGTGGTTTACAGTGGCGCGAAAAGCGCCTGTTCATGGGATCCCGCAGCGTATTTGACGACGCAGCGGAACCGTCTCTGGAAATGATACGCTGGCCTTTGTCAAGAGTCAACACATCCGAGCGATTTTTTTTCGAAACTTCCGTCGGCTCGACAAAAAATGTCTAGGATGCGGTCGGCCGGAGGAGGTTCGACAATTCCTCGATGGCCGTCCGACGCGTCTCGTCGTCGGGAATCCTCTTGCCCTCGGTGGTGGCCAGGTAGAAGGAATCGATGGCCCTGTCGGCTTCCGTCCACACCCGCGCGGAGTGGATAACCCATTGTCGCCGCGAGAGATGCGCGGTCAACTCGAAGAGCAGTCCAAGCCGATCGGGAGCGGTGATGTCGAGCACGGTGTAGTCGTCGGAGACGTGGTCGTGCACTTCCACGGACACTCCGGGGACCATGATCCGCGACAACGATGCCTCCCAACGGCGGATGTGGACGCGCACCGTGTCCTCCAGGGCCGCGCGGTCCAGGTCCCTCACCTCGGCGATCCGTCCTTCGCAGAGGCGGGCGAGCTCCTCTTCGCCGTCGAACTGCGGCGGCTCCGTGGGGATCACGGAGAAGAGGTCGATCGCAAGGCCGTCCACCCTCGTGTAGACCTGCGAAGCGGCGATGGACAGGCGGAGCGTGGTGAATCCCGCGCAGATGCGCGAGAGCAGGCCGGGGCGGTCGGCCATCACCACCGCGACGTCCCAGTGCGATCCCTGGTCCCGGACCTTCACCGCGATGCGGTGCCTGCTGGTCAAGGATTGGATGAGGTCGAGATGGTCGGCGACCTGGCGCGCGGACACCGACGAAGCGTAGCGGCGCGGAAGACGCTTCAAGTGGTCCAGCACCTCGGCTCGCGGGTGGCCGTAGGCTTCGCCGGCCAAGGCCTCCCGCCGTGTGGCAGAGTCCACCTGGGCGTTTTCCTCGCGCAGTTCGGAGAGCGCCGTCTCGTAGAGGCGCCGAAGCAGGATCGCTTTCCAGGCAGACCACGCGTCCGGATGCACCGACGACGTGTCGGCCCAGGTGAGCACGTACAGCTTGCGCAGCAGATGCTCGTCGGGAACCTTCGCCAACAGGTCGCGGATGGTCTTCGGGTCCTCGATGTCGCGTCGCTGGGCCAGATGGTTCAGGAGCAGGTGGTGCTGCACGAGCAGCCTCGCGTGCGCGGCGCGGGCCTCCGAATAGCCGACCGAAAGGCAATACTGGTGCACCAACTTCGCGCCCGAATCGCTGTGGTCCGGCCCCAAACCCTTGCCCACGTCGTGGTAGAGGGCGGAGAGGTAGAGGACGTCCATGTCGGTGACCTTGGCGAGTTCCCCGCAGAGGTGGTCGAGCACGGGATCGTCGCTGCGCGCCAGGGTGGATATGCGTGTCAGGACCGTCAGCGTGTGCTCGTCGGTGGTGTAGACGTGGTAGATGTCGTGCTGGCTGTGGCAGTCGATCAGACGGAAGTCCGGCACCACCAGATCCACCACGCCGAGTCGATGGAGCTCCCTCAGGGTGAAGCCCTTGGCGCTCGAGGCCTTGGCGATCTCCAGGAGAAGACCCAGGCACTTCGCGCGGTCCACCTCGCCGTCGGCCATGACCGACACGGCCTGTCGGACGTACCACCGCGTGCGCGTCCCCACGCCGACGTCGGCGCGTTGCGCCGTGCGGTAGAGTTCCAGCACGAGCGGGAGGTTCCCGAGGAAGGGGTTCGCTCCGCGCTCCGGCGTTTCCAGCGCGCCCTCGACCACCTCGAAGCGCGGATCGGGAGACTTCGCCCGCTTCTTCCTCTGGTTCTCGGCGAGAAGGTCGCAGTACTGCGAGGTGATGGAGTCCACCGTGCGCACGTGGCGGTAGAAGTCCTTCTGGAACGCCTCCACCGCCTTCACCCGTTCATCGGCGTGGTAGTGCAACGCCTCGGCGACGGACACCTGCTCCTCGAAGCCCAGCCGGTCGCCCTTTTCGCCGGTCGCGTTGTGGAGGGCGATGCGCGCGCGCAGCAGGAACTCGTTGGCGTCGCGCAGTTCCTCCAGTTCCTCCGGTCCCGCGATGCCCGTCCGCGCCAGGTCTTCCAGGCCGCGCGCGCCGTGCTGGATGCCCGCGAGCCACACCAGCGTGTGCAGGTCGCGCAGGCATCCGCGGCCTTCCTTCAGATTGGGCTCCAGCATCTGCGCCAGCTTGCCTTGGGCGTCCAGCCGTTTGGCCCTCTCCTCGAGTTTCATCGACACCAGCTGCTTCTGCCTGCGACCGGAGGGACGCTCCGACACGAAGTCCGCGAACTGGCGGTAGAGGGAGAAGTTCCCTCCCAGGAACCTCTCCTGCAGGAAGGCGGTGTAGGTCTCCACGTCGTCTTCGCTCGCCTTGCGGCATTCCGATATGGAGCGCACGGCCTGCCCCAGCACGAAGCCCAGGTCCCAGAGGGGGTAGAGGAGCTGTTCCACTTCCGCGAGCACGGACGGCGAAGGTTTCTCCGGCGTGAGGATGAGGAGATCGACGTCGCTCTTGGGGCACATTTCGCGGCGGCCGTAACCACCCACGGCGACCAGGGCGATCTCCCAGGCCGATCCCGTCGCGTTCATGCGCGCTTCCAACTGGCTGCGCAGGAGGGCGTCCACCATGTCCGCGGTCTCGGCGGTGGTGGACACCGCGGACTCCCCGGTGTCGAAGTCCGCGCGGATCCGCGACCTCTCGGTCTCCAGCAGCAAGCGCAACGCCTCCAGGCGCTGCAGCGGGTTCTGGATGCGGACGAATACGTGTCTGAACTTGGAAGTGAGCTGGCTCATCGGATGAAAGTACCATCGCGACCCCGTCTCGACGGAGGTCCGTTCGCCATTCCTTCCAAGGCTTCGAGCGAGGGGGATGCAGACGACGCGACACGGGCACTCGGCGTACGCGGTCGGTACGCCGAGTGCCCGTGGAGCGAGTATGCGCCCCCGCAGCCGAAGCCTACATGTGAACTGCTTTGCCGAAGGCGACACCGCTCGCGTCCGCGATGGCCTCGGAGAGCGTGGGGTGGGCGTGCATGGTCGCCAGGATGTCCTCCACGGTGGCCTCCATGTTCATGGCGAGGTTCAGCTCCGCGATGATCTCGGTGGCCTCCGCCCCCACGACGTGCGCGCCCAGGAGCTCATGGTGCGCGGCGCCGTAGAGAAGCTTGACGAACCCGTCGGTGTCCCCGGTGCCCACGGCCTTGCCGTTGGCGATGAACGGGAACTTGCCCACCTTGTAGGCGACGCCCTCCTCCTTGAGCTTGCGCTCGGTCGCTCCCACGCTCGCGACCTGCGGCTGGCAATAGGTGCAACCGGGAACGATGTGGCCCTTTTGCGGCGCGACGCCGCCGTAGATGCCGTCGATGCACTGCCCGGCTTCCCACGAGGCTTCGTGGGCGAGCCACGGAGGTCCGATGACGTCGCCGATCCCGTAGATGCCGGGGAGGGAGGTGGAATAGTCCGCGTTGGTGCGCAAGAAGCCCCGCTCCAGGTCGAGTTTGATGTCCGGACCCAGGAGTCCGTCGAGCTTGGCCTCCACACCCACCGCGACCAGGACCTTCTCGAAGGTGTTGCCGCCCTTGGGCGACTTCCCCTCGAAGGCGGCGGTGGCTCCGGATTCCGTCACCGAAAGGGCCGTGACCTTGGTGCCCACGAGAACCTCGATGCCGTAGCTCTCGTACTTGCGCAGAAGGAGCGCCGAGGATTCGTCGTCTTCTATCGGAAGGATCTTGGGGGCGAACTCCACCAAGGTGACCTTCGTCCCGAAGGCGTTGTAGAAGTAGGCGAACTCGACACCGATGGCCCCGGCTCCCACGATGAGGATGGACTTGGGCGCGACGGAGAGCGCCAGCGCCTCCCGCGAGGTGATGACCGTGGTGCGGTCCAGCACGAGTCCCGGCAGGGTGCGCGGCTTGGCACCGGTGGCGATCACGATGTCCTGGGCCTCCAACCGGTCGGCGGGCTTGCCGTCCTGGTAGGAGACCTCCACCAGGCCCGGACGGAGGATCGTGGCCAGACCCTTGAAGGCGGCGATCTTGTTCTTCTTGAACAGGTGGTCGATGCCCATGGCCATCTTGTCGGCGGCCTTGCGCGACTTGGCGATCACCTTGGCGAAGTCGAACGAAACGTTCCCGACCGTGAATCCGTAGTCCTCCGCGTGCTGGAGACGCACCGCGAATTCGGCCTGGCTCAGGAGAGACTTGGTGGGGATGCAACCCCAGTTCAGGCAGGTGCCTCCCGCCCGCTCCATCTCGACCACGGCCACGGACTTTCCGTACTGTGCCGCCTTGATGGCCGCCACGTATCCGGCGGGTCCGCCACCGATCACCACCAGATCGAACTTCTGCGACATGTCGACTCCTTGAATTCCCCGGGACGGGCAGCGACACCCATCTGGATGGCACCCCCAAAGGAAGCCAATCTAGAATGCGCGTCGGGGGGGATCGAGATCGTTTCGCGATCCGGCGATGCCCTCGACGAGGGTCGCCGGTCCTACTTTGGCACCCATGCGCCAGGACGAACTCTTCTCCCATTGCCGGTCCCAGTTTCCCCAGACCGTCCGACGTCTGTCGGAACTCGTTGCCATCCCCTCGTGCAGCTTTCCCGGCTTTCCCCGGGAAGAAGTCGAGCGTTCGGCCCAGGCGACCGCGAAGTGGTTTCGCGAGGTCGGTCTGCCCGACGTGCAGGTGCTTGCGCCCGCGGGGGTGAACCCCTACGTGGTGGCGCGCGACCACCGGGCGGGCCCGGGCAGGTCCACTCTGCTCCTCTACGCACACCACGACGTGCAACCCCCGATGCGGGAAGAGCTGTGGACCACGCCGCCGTTCGAGCCTTCCGAACGCGACGGTCGGCTCTTCGGTCGAGGATCGGCGGACGACAAGGCGGGAATCGCCCTTCACGCCGCATCCATCGCGGCCTGGTACGCCTTGGAAGGGCGGCTTCCGGTCAACGTCACCGTGCTGGTGGAGGGAGAGGAGGAGGTCGGGTCCGGCCACCTGGAATCGTTCCTGCGTTCCCGCCTGGACCTGCTCCAGGCCGACGGCGTCGTGATCGCGGATCTGGCCAACCACGACGTGGGTCTGCCCTCCCTCACCATCTCCCTGCGCGGCCTGGTGGCGGTGGAACTCGAATTGCGCGCCTTGGAACGGCCCCTGCACTCCGGCCTTTGGGGAGGTGCCGTGCCGGACGTGGTGCAGGTCCTGTGCCGGATCCTGTCGTCCCTTTCCCATCCCGACGGGACGCTCGCGATCCCGGGGATCCTGGACGGGATCGAACCGGCCACCGAGCGCGAGCTGCGGGACTGGAAGGATCTCCCCTACGACCGCGCCGAGTTCGCCCGGGTCGCGGGATCGGACCCCGCGCTGGTTCCGACGGATTCCGTCGACCTGGGCAGGCGGCTCTGGCGGACGCCCGCGCTCGCCATCAACGGAATCCAGGCCGGCACCAAGGGGAAGACCGGAAACGTCCTGATGGACTCGGCTTGGTCGCGCGTCGGCATCCGCATCGTTCCCGGCATGGATCCGCGCCGGACCATGGACCTCCTGAAGCACTCGATCCAATCCCGCGTGCCGGACGGATTCTCCCTGCACATGTCCGAAGAGAGCCTGGCTCCCGCCTGGGGGACTTCCACCGGGCACCCGTTGTTCGCCGTGGCGCGCCGCGCGCTGGCCGCGGGCTACGGCAAGGCGCCGGTGGAAGTGGGGTGCGGCGCGTCCATCCCGTTCGTGGAATCCGTGACGAACGCGCTGGGAGGCGTCCCCGCGCTGCTCCTGGGCGTGGAGGATCCCTCCTGCAACGCCCACTCCGAGAACGAGTCGCTGCACCTGGGCGACCTGCTTTCGGCCATCCGAAGCCAGGCCGCGCTGTTCGGCGAATTGGGAGACGACACTTTCGCCGAGCGACCCGCCTAGCTTCCACCCTCTGCGGAGCGGCGAAGGAGGATCATCTCGCGAAGCGGTGGGTCCAGGCGGGGAAGAGGGCCAGATCCTTCTTGTGGAACGACAGGTCGTGGTCGGCTTCCGGATCCTCGTGCTCCTCGACCTCCACTCCGGCCTTCGCCAGCACGGCCCACCACGACCGGACTCGTTCCAGCGGGAAAAGGTGGTCGCGACCGCCCGCGGTCCAGCGCACGGGGACGCCCTTCAGCGCGTCGGGGGACCAGGGGATGCCCTGCGCCACCAGCACGTCCGGGTCGCAGGACCACACCGCCACGCCTTTCAGCCGCCTGCCCCAGAGTCCCCGAAGGCGCACGGCCAGCCACAGCGCCCCGATCCCTCCGTCGGAGACTCCGGCCAGCACCAGTCGGGATCCGTCCACGCCGGGACGGCGGGCGGCGGAATCCACGAATCCCGCGATGCGCAAGGCGGCCTCGTCGCTCCACCAGGGAGAGGATGGCCAAGCCGAGGGCGCGAGGAGCGCGAAGGCTCCGGATCCCCCCCAGGTCGCTTCCATGTTGGAGGCGGCAGCGATTCCCTTGAGGGGGTTGTCGGCCCCGATCCCGCCGTGCAACCACACGACCACCGGGTGGCGGACCTTTCCGGGGGGAACCCACAACCCCGCGGCCGAGCCGTCGGGAGCGAGGAGGGTGTCGGTTCGCAGGGGTGACGAGGACAAGGCGAGAAGGAGAAGCAGGCTATTCATTCCACGAGACTCCGGATCGGATGGAGGGGATCCACCGGATGGGCCGGGCGGGTGCGGATAGATCGCCGATCCCTGCGCCGACGACCACCCTCCAGCAGGGGGCGAACCGCCTTTCCGCCAGGATGGACAGATCCTGTCGATAGATCAGACGGCCACCCAGCCATGTCTTCGTGGGGTGGGCGACCACCCACGTCCCGGAGGAGTCCCGCAGGTTCAGGTCGCCGATGTTCGATCCCGAATCCGTCCCCTTCCACAGGGCGCGGGCGGAAAGGGTCCAGGACCAAACTTCGGACAAATCCTGTCTATGGATCCAGTCCAGTTCCCCGGAATTGGGACCGGCATTCCAGCCCAGCGGCACGCCGAAATCAACCGGGACGTCGGTGGGCTCCTTGGGAACGATGAAGGAACTGGCCACGCCCGTCCAGGGCTCCACGCGAGTCGCCTGGAGGCGGTCGAGCGTTCCCGGACCCGTCCAGTCGGTGAATTTGGCGCCCAAGGCCAATCCCCATTTGTTGCCCCATCCACTGGAGAAGAAGCCCAGGTAGTTCTGGAGGTCGTCGATGAAGAGTTCGGTGGACAGTTCCGCATCCGGCCGCACCCTCCACGAGCCATCCAGGTCCAGTTGCTTGTTGTCCGGAGTTCCCAGCGGGCCTTGGGTCATGAGGATGGGAAAGACGGGAATCAGGTAGAGAGGCTGGACCGGCTTGTCCACCGAGAGCACCATCTCCGAAAGACCCACGGTGAAGTTCGGCTCCGTCCAGGTGAACCGATGGGCGTAGATGCGGTGGAGCTCGATCCAGGAGGCCCCGATGGGTTCGCCGAAGAGCAGGGTTCCCTCCACGGGACCCACGGACTGGGTGATCTGGGCGATGGGAAAGGGCGTGGTCAAACCCGAGAGCATGAGGGGCTCCACGGGAAGAACGCCCCATTCCACCGGCAGCATCCCCACGGACGCTCGTCCCAGAGCCGAACGGAATTCCACCGCGCCTTCGAGCCAATCGGACGTCCGACCGTAGGAAAGCGCCCCTGGTCCGACCATCAACGCGGTCTGGTAGACGCCGTCGCGGGCGTCGAATTCCTTGTCGAACCTCTTGTCCGGCGAGACCTCCACCAATTGGAGCGGACGGGACCACATGGCGAAGTTCGGTCCCAGGATCAGGTCGACCCGAGGCCGGACCTGGAGACCTGCGACGATGTTGCGACCGATGGTGTCGGCGCGGTCGATACCTGCGGGAGTTCGCTCCGCGGACGCGCTGTCGTAGGCCGTAGCGCCCACGTCGATGCGCAGGAACTTGTCTCCATCCTTCCACGAAAGCAGTCCCCATCCGGTGTCGGCGGGCATCAGGCGTTTGCGCAGCGCCGCCAGCCGGGAACGGTCGCCGGAAGAAAGGTCCGGGGAGGCCAGGAGCGAATCCGCGCAGGCGAGGACCGACTCCCCCGGCCAGGGTCGGCGGGACGGCAGCTCGCACCCCGATCGTCCTTCCAGCCGACGCAGCAGGTCGGTGTCCGGGTCATCCAAAGGGAGCGACGGAACCACGTCCGCAGCGGCCAGCGCGGCGAGCAGCAACACGATTCCGATGCGCCTCATGTCCCTAAAGTAGATCGCTTGGCGGGACCTTCATTTCGCGGGCTGGAATTTCCCGGTCCAGGCGAGGTCGGCGGACGGTGAATTCTCCTTCAGCACGCCCAGCAAGATCAGTTGGGTGCGCAGGTCGTTCCAGCGCGCCGCCGTCTGCACGCCGATCCCCCACTTGTCCGTGTCGGCGTCGCGGGCGAGCTTCAGGATCTCTGTGTGCCCGTAGTCCAGGGTGGCCTGGTCCACCTGCGAATTCGCCTCGCGGATCAACGCGTCCGCAGGATGGCTGTCCTCCAGGTACTTGACCCATCCCTCCTGGCTCGCCTCCACCACCTTGCGCACAAGGGCCGTGTCCTTGAGGGTCTTTTCGGAAACGACAAGAACCGACGTGTAGGGATCGTAGCCGAGTTCGGACACGTACAGGTTCCTCACCTTGGCACCCTTCTGGATGGCCACGAAGGGTTCCGAGATGCTGTACGCCTGCTGCGCGAAGTCCTTGCCGGCCAGGAAGGGCGCCACCGATCCGGTGTAGGGCACGAAGCGCACCCCCATCAGGGGAAGCTTCTTCTTGAGGAAGTTGGTGAACGGAGCCTGCGGCTCGATGGCCAGCGTGAGGTTCTTCAGCCCCGCGAGGTCCTTGATCCCGGATTCCTCGTGCACCATGATCACGCGCGGCGAGGTCTGGATGGGCGCAAGCAACGCCACCACCGGAACGCCCTGGGCGCGGGCGATCAGGACTTCGTCCGCGTTGGACACGCCGAAGTCGGCGCGACCCGTGGCCACCTCCTGCAGGACCGGCGCGCCGGGACCTCCCGGAAGAAGTTGAACGTCCAGGCCCTTGGCCTTGTAGAGCCCGGCGGCCTGGGCCGCGAAGAAGCCTCCGTGCTCCGCTTCCGGGAACCAGTTGAGGGCGATGGTGGTGGCGGCACCGCTGGACATGGTGCAGGCGGCGAGGGCCGCGAAAGTGGAACGGATCATTGGGGGTTGTTCTCCTGTGGATGGTGGATCAGGCGGAACCGGGTTCGTCGAGCCGGGAAAGGGTCCATTTCGCCGCCAGGCCGGTGGCGAGGAACATGAAAAGGCCCAGCACCGTGGACGCGGCCACGCTCGCGAAGAGCAATTCCGTGCGCAACTGTCCGGCGGACTGGAGGATCAGGTATCCCAGGCCGGGGTGGCGGGTCCCGTACCCGGCGAAGAATTCGCCCACGATGGCCCCGATCACGGTGAGCCCCGAGGCCACCTTGGCCCCGGCCACCAGGTAGGGGACCGAATGCGGAAGGCGCAGGTGGAGCAGAATCTGTCCGGAGCTGGCGTTGTGCAGCGAGAACAGTTCCAGGAGCTGCGGATCCACGCGGGTCATCCCCTCCACGCCGTTGGAGAGCACCGGAAACACGCTGAGCACGAAGGAAACGAGCACGATGCTCGCGAACCCGGGTCCGCACCAGATCACGATCAACGGGGCGATGGCCACGATGGGCACGGTCTGCAGGAAGATGGCGTAGGGATAGAGGCTCGATCGGATCCATCGCGCCTGCGAGAAAAGCAGAGCGCCGAACGTCCCGCCGACGAGCGCCGCCGCGAACCCGGCAAGGGCGCCGGCCAGGGTGGTCAGGCTCGCGGGGACGAGGTCCGCCCGGGAGTTCCAGGCCTCCGCGAAGACGGAAATCGGCGAGGGGACCAGGAAGGCGGGCACCTGCAGCAACCGCACCGCGGTCTGCCAGGCCACCAGGAACAGGACCAGGAAGGCGAGTGGCGGGAGAAAAGGAAGGATCCGTTTCAAGATCCGGCCTCGCGGAGAAGATGGGTGGCGCCCCGCACCAGGTGGGCGAAGTCGGGCTCGCCGCGCAGGTCGGGATCGCGCCGCGTGCCGAACGGGACGGAAATGGTCCCGATCACCCGCCCCGGTCGGGCCGAGAGGACCAGCACCCTGTCGGACAGGAACACCGCCTCGGAGACGTTGTGGGTCACGAAAAGGGTGGTGAAGCCTTCGCGTTCCCGCAGGGCCAGAAGCTCTTCCTGGAGTCGGCCGCGCGTGATGTCGTCCAGGGCGGCGAAAGGCTCGTCCATCAGGAGGATCTGGGGACGGCTCGCCAGGGCGCGGGCGATGGAGACCCGCATGCGCATTCCCCCGGAAAGCTGGGCGGGGTAGGATTTGGCGAATTCGGAGAGGCCCACCCGGGAAAGCCAGTCGGCGGCCACCTCCCGGGAACGGGAGCGGGAA
>CAYXXL010000039.1:0-14217 GCA_964469025.1 uncultured Fibrobacteria bacterium | reverse complement strand
TACCCGGTGCCTGAAGCGAGGATCCTCGTCGTGGAAGACGACGTATCCATCCGGTCCGGATTGCGCGTCACCATGGAACTGGAAGGGTTCGCCGTGGAAGAGGCCTGCGACGGGGTGGAGACGATGCGGAAGCTTCCCGTCTTCCTTCCGGATCTCATCCTCCTGGACCTGATGCTGCCTGGGAAATCCGGATTCGACATCTGCCGGGAAATCCGCGCCCAGAAGCCGGAACTTCTGATCCTGATGCTGACGGCGCGTTCGGACGAGGCGTCCAAGGTCGCAGGACTCACCCTGGGGGCCGACGACTACGTCACCAAGCCGTTCTCGCTGGCGGAACTCATCGCGCGGATCCGGAATCTCCTCCGGCGCAAGGCGATGCGGACTCCCCCCCACGTGGAAGTCGTGGAATGGGACGGCAGGATACGGGTGGACTTCAAGCAGTTCCGCTGCTGGGTGAACGGACAGGCGGTGGAGCTTTCCACCCGGGAGTTCGAAATCCTGCGCGACTTCGCGAGCCATCCCGGCGAAGTGGTGCGCCGCGAGGATCTCCTGGAGCGGGTCTGGGGCTATTCCCCGGACAATCTCCCCAGCACCCGGACCGTGGACAATTTCCTGATGCGATTGCGGCAGAAGCTGGAGGAGGATCCCGCCTCCCCGCGGCTTTTGACCTCCGTGCGCGGCGCGGGCTACAGATTGGACGCATCGCCCGCGGTCCCTTGAGTCCGCGGCCCCGATTGCTACATCGGTGGGGGCTATGCCGATGATCCGCACGCGCTACGCCGTCCCGAACTTCTTCACCAGCCTCAACTTCCTGATGGGGACGTTCGCCGTGGTGATCGCCCCTTTGGGGACCAAGCAGATCCCGTTCTTCGGAAGCCACAAGACCGCCTTGGAATGGGCCTCCTGGCTCATCGTCTATTCCGTGCTCCTGGACAAGCTCGACGGCTTCTTCGCCAAGCGGCTGAAGGCGGCATCGGCCTTCGGCGCGGAATTCGATTCCCTGGCCGATCTTGTCGCTTTCGGGCTGGCCCCCGCGATGCTGCTCTTCCACGGCCTGCGCGCCCTCGCTCCCGGCTGGACCGACGGGAATCTTCCCATCCAGGTGGCGGGACTCTCCTTCTACGTGCTGTGCGCCGCCTGGCGTCTGGCACGCTACAACGTGGCCCAATCGGACCTCAAGGGGTACTTCGTCGGCATGCCATCGACCCTTGCGGGAGGTTGGATGGCCCTCGTCTTCCTTCTGGCCTGCAAATGGACGGATGGCCGGATCACAGACACCATCGCTTCGGCTCTGGTGGCCTTCCAGATCGTGCTTGCCGCCCTGATGATCTCGGGGTTCTACCTGAGCAAGCTCGTGAGCCGGAAGTCCAGGGCCTTGAACCTGTTCCAGATCTCCAACATCGCCGTCGGGTACGGTTTCGGACTCGCGATGAAATGGCCGGAACTCCTGATGGCGCAGATCGGACTCTACACCGTGTTCGGTTTCATCTACGGCCTGATCAAGCGCGAAGACATCCGCCGGACACTGACTCCGATCGAGCCATCCTGAAAGGGAAAAGACCGCCGGGCGGCGGCCTTTTCCCATGGGAGAGGGTGGCTGATGGGACTTGAACCCACGACCTCCTGAACCACAATCAGGAGCTCTAACCAACTGAGCTACAGCCACCGTGGGAGAGGGGAATTGTAATGACCGAAGCGGGGATCGGCAAGAAGTAGATTTGCCCGCGCACCAAAGCGGAGGATGGCTTGAGCACTCGCAAGACCCTGATCGTGGTCCCGACCTACAACGAAAAGGACAACCTTCCCTCCCTCCTGGAAGCCTTGACGGGCTTCCCAGCGGAGATCCACGTCTTGGTGGTGGACGACGGATCTCCCGACGGCACCGGTGAAATCGCCGCCCAGTGGTCCGCCGACAACCCGCGCGTCCATCTGATCCGACGCGCCGGGAAGATGGGGTTGGGGAGCGCCTACGTGGCCGGGTTCCGATGGGCGCTGGAGCGCGACTACGAGCGGATCTTCGAGATGGACGCGGACTTCAGCCACGACCCCAAGTACGTGTCGGAGATGCTTGCGGCTTCGGAAACCGCGGATCTCGTGATCGGATCCCGGTACCTCACCGGTGTGAATGTCGTGAACTGGCCGATGTCGCGCCTTTTGCTCTCCTGGTTCGCCAACCGCTACGCGCGGCTGGTCTCCGGGCTTCCGGTGCACGACTGCACGGCGGGATTCAAGTGCTTTCGCCGCGAGGCCCTCCAGGCGGTGGATCTGGGCGGGATCGCCTCCGGCGGGTATTCATTCCAGATCGAGATGAACTACAAGGTCTGGAAGAAGGGATTCCGCCTGGCCGAGGTGCCCATCGTGTTCGTCGACCGCAGGGCCGGAACCAGCAAGATGTCGGGACGGATCATCCGTGAAGCCCTGCTCCTGGTCCTGCGCCTCAGGATGGCCAGGACTTGACGGAATTCGAGCCGAATCCGGCCGCGGGATCCGCCAAACCGGAACTTTCCATCGTGATCGTCTCCTACAAGGTGCGGGACCGACTGCGCCAATGCCTGGAAAGCCTCCGATCCCAGGTGGATGGCGCGCCAGGATTCGAAACGATCGTGGTGGACAACGATTCCGGCGACGGCACCGTGCCGGAACTGTCCGAGCTGTTCCCCGAAGTCCGCTTCCTGGCCATGGACCGCAATCTCGGTTTCTCCATCGGTTGCAATCGGGGAGCGTCCCTCGCCGCGGGAGATTGGATCCTCTTCCTGAACCCGGACACCGTGGTCTTCCCGGAAACGTTGCGCGACATCGTCGCCTTCGCGCGCGCGCGCGAGGACCTTGGCATCGTCGGCTGCCGGATCCTGGACGGAGACGGGAAACTGCAACTGGCTTGTCGACGCTCGATTCCGACGCCCGAGGTGGCTTTCTGGCGGCTCTCCGGACTGTCCTTCCTGTTTCCGCAGAGCCGGAGGCTCGGCCGCTACAACCTGGCCTTCCTGGATCCCGTCCAATCCTACCCGGTGGAGGCCGTTTCCGGGTCCTTCCTGTTGATCCGTGCCCTGGCGTTCCGCCAGGTGGGAGGGTTCGATGAAATCTTCTTTCTCTACGGGGAAGATCTGGACCTCTGCCTCCGTGTTTCCCGCGCCGGATGGACCATCTGGTACAATGGCGAGAGCAGCATCGTCCACCACAAGGGCCAGAGCGCGGCGGCTCGCCCCTGGGGTGCCCGGATGGACTTCTACCGGGCCATGGTCACCTTCGCGCGCAAGAATTTCGGCGTCGGACAGGCGGTCGGGGCGATCCTTTCCGTGGTCGCCTGGCTGTTGGCGACCGGAGCCCATCTGGGGCAATATTTCCAACGCCTGCGGGACTTGGTCGTGGATCTCGCGGGGGTCAACGTCGCTTTTTTCCTGGTCTCCACGTCCTGGCTCTGGACCAGGCATCGCGATCTCCTGCCTAGGCTGTGGCAGGTGAGCTGGATGTGGCATCTCATCCTCTCGGGGTGCTTCCTCGGGGCGTTGGTCGCCTTCGGAGAATACGGTCCCGGTTCCGCCAGGCGTTCGACTCTGGCGACGGCGCTGGGAGCGGGGCTGGGTGGATTCCTGGTCATCGGATTCGTGATCAAGAGTGCGGTGTTTTCACGCGCGAGCTTCATCCTGGGTGGACTGCTGGCCTGCAGTTTGGTGGCCATGCGCCATTCCTGGACGGCTCGCAAGCTTTTTCTCAAACCCCGCCGTGCCGTCGTCGCCGGTACGGGGCAGGAATCGGTGGAGATGACTCGGCGGCTCCAGGGTTCCTCGAGGGTCCGGGTGCTGGGCTACTTGGCAAGGGAAGGGGAAGACCTGGGACGGGACGAGGGCGTCGTGGCCATGGCCCGCCTACCCCTCGCCTTCCCCGCGCTGCGTGCGCTGGAAGTGTCCACGGTCATCGTTCCGGCGGCCATGGAGGGAGTCGGTGCGCTTCTGGCGGACCTGGCCGCGCTGCGCCAGATCAGGGTATTGCTCGCCCTGCCTGTCCCCGCCGTCGGGGAGCCCGTGCTGGTGGATATTACCTTGGACCACAACTTTCCACCGGAGCGTTCCGAATGAACATGGCGAACGGAGTGGGGTTGGACTTCGAACAGCCCGTCCTGGCGTTGGATCGGAAGATCGCCGAGATGAAGGCCTTCGCCGCGGAGAACGGTCTCGACCTGGAATCCGATCTGGCCCGGCTGGAGAAAAAGCGCCAACAGTTGCTTTCCCGGACCCATCGGAACATTTCCGCCTGGAATCGCGTCGAGATCGCTCGCCGACAGGGTCGTCCCTACGCCTTGGACCACATCCAGGCCTCCTTCACGGATTTCCTGGAATTGCATGGGGATCGGGCTTTCGGCGACGACCCGGCCATCGTCGCCGGTTTCGCGCGTCTGGAAGGCGAGCCGGTGTGCGTCGTCGCCCACCAGAAAGGCAAGGACACCAGGGAGAACATCCATCGCAATTTCGGGATGCCGCACCCCGAAGGGTACCGCAAGGCGTTGCGCGTGATGCAGCTTGCGGAGCGCTACGGTCGGCCCATCGTCTGCCTTGTGGACACTCCCGGAGCGTTCCCGGGGATCGGCGCCGAGGAGCGCGGGCAGGCCCAGGCGATCGCCGAGAACATCCTGGAGATGTCCTCGTTCCGCGTGCCGGTGGTGGTGGCGGTCCTTGGGGAAGGAGCTTCCGGCGGTGCCTTGGGCATCGGAGTGGGCGATCGCCTTCTGATGTTCGAGAATTCCTGGTACTGCGTGATTTCCCCGGAGGGATGCGCTGCCATCCTCTGGGGCGATCGCCTGAAGGCCCGCGAGGTGGCCGACCACATGAAGCTCACCGGGCGGGACTTGGCGGACCTGGGATTGGTGGATCGAGTCGTGGAGGAGCCCGCCGGAGGAGCCCACTGGAATTCGGCCGAGGCATGCAAATCCATGGGCCGGGCCATCGCCCAGGAATTGGCCAAGTTGCGCGAGCTCGATCCGGAAGACCTTGTTCGCGAACGGTTGGAGCGGTACTCTCGAGTCGGAGTTTTCCTGGAAGGGGTGACACTGAAAGACCATGGATAAGGAACTTCTCGACATCCTCTGCTGCCCGGAAACCAGGCAGGACCTTCATTTGGCCGGACCCGAGCGGTTGCGCGAACTGAACGCCGCCATCGCTCGCGGCCAGGTCAGGGACGCGCAAGGCCGAACGGTCGCGGAAGCGGTGGAGGAAGCCCTGGTTCGGCAAGACGGGATCCGGGCCTACGCGGTCCGGGGAGGCATCCCCATCCTCCTTTCCGACGAAGCTTTGGTTCTGGAAGGCATTTGATAGATTCCGGGAATCGTTACGGGCCCGGTGAACGGGTTTAAGGAGAAACACCATGACCAGCCTCGAAACTTTGGAAGGCCTTTGGAAGGCGAGGCCCGGCGGGCTGGCGTTCGCGGTGTTCGCCGAAGGATTGCACCTGTCCGGTCGCGACGACGAGGCGGCGGGGATCGTCGCCGAAGGCGTGCGTCGCTGGCCGCGCCATCTCGGGGGACGTCTCGTGCAGGGCAGGATCGCCCTGGACAGGGGGGACGTCGAGACGGCCCGGAACGTCTTCCAGGTCGCGGTCGATCTGGACTCGTCCTGCCGGGCAGCCCTGGAAGGATTGGCGGAGGCCAGTGGCCGGGGGCAATATTTCAAGCAGGCGTTGGATGCCTGGAGCCGGTTGTCGGCCCTGGAGCCGGAGCATCCACGTGCCAAGGAAGAAATGCGCAACGCCGCACGGAAACTGGACGCACCGACGGGAATGGATGCCGTCGCCATGGTGCGCGAGGAGGAGGACGACCGCTCGCGCGAGGCGCTGTCCGAAGGGACCACCTCGCACGCTTCCGGCATCGCCCAGGCCACGTCCCTCGCATTCGGGATGGATCTGGGAGCGGGAACCGCTCCTTCCGAGTTCGGTCCTGGGCTCCTGGAAAGCCCCAGCGCCCACTTCGGGGTTCCAACCATCCCGGAACTTCCGGGATTCCAGATTCCGTCGTCTCCGACGGCGTCATCGCAGAACCTGCTGGGTCGCGCGGGAGAATCGTCCTTCGCGACCTTGGAAATGCCGTCCTTCCCATCGAAGACCATTCCACCTCCTCCCCTGGATCCGCCCGAGGCGCAGATTCCGCCCGCTGTCACCAGCCTCCCGGAGCAGCCGCCCTCCACGCCCAGGTTTCCAGCGCCGGAAGACAGGCAGGAAGCCGAAGCCACCCAATTTTTCGCCACCCAATCCCCGCTGGATGAAACCAAGGGCAGATCCAGGGTCACGGGAGAGGACATCGAGAACCGGCTCGACGAGGTTTTCGGCCATTCCACTCCGGCGCCTCCCACGCCATCTCCGGCCACGACCCCCGATTCGTCGGCGGGTGCGTCGTCCGGTGGACAGGTCACGGGCCGGGACGTCGAGGATCGGCTGGGGGAATTGTTCGGGGAGAGTTCCCATCCCCCTGCGGCCCCCGTCCCGCCGCATGCGACGGCGTCGGGGTCGGCGGAGCTGCACGCGGAACCGCCCACGGTGGAGTCCGTGCCCGTCTTCGCGAACGGTCCCGTGGTGTCAGGGGACGACATCGAGGGCCGCTTGGACGACCTGTTCGGCGAGAGCGTCATCGATCTGACCAGTCCGGCCTCCGCGGCACCTGGAACCGGCGAGGACACTTCCGCCATGCCCAAGGAGGACATCCTCCCCGCCGAACTCCTGAAGCGCGGCTCCGACACCGCCGCGCTGGGTCGGGACACCGCCTTCGAGGCCCGTCCCACCGCGCTTCCCCGCGGCGGGGAGTCCACGGCGGAAATGAACGCGCGGGACCTGGACCTGGGCGCCACCCAATACCTCGACCAGGCGATCAAGGGCTCGGAAATCGACACGGCGGGTTCCACCATCGACCTGCCCACCATCGACGTCGGCCATTCCGAGACCGGCCGCAACACCCGCCTGACCGCGGAGGACGTCGACAGCCGCCTGGACGAGCTGTTCGCCTCCAGCGAGTTCCTCGCCGAGCCTCCCCAAACCTCCGGACGGACGGGATTCGTCCCCAAGGCCGACGCCGCGCCCCCGGGCCCCGTGACGGGGGACGACATCGAGGGACGACTGGACGACCTCTTCGGGGGCGACTCCGACTTCCCCGCGAGCCTGCCCACGGTGACCTTCGCCGAGGAGTATTTCCGCCAGGGCCATCGCGACAAGGCCGCCAGCATCTACCGCCAACTTCTGGAGAAGGACCCCGCCAACGCCGAACTCCGTCGTCGGCTGTCCGAGATCGAAGGACGCGCTTGACCATCTCCGCCCGGACCGGGCAACCCTAGGAAAGGAACTGAATGAACGTCGACGAGATCAGTCGGCTGATCGAGCTCCTGGACGATTCGTCCCTTGCCGAGCTCCAGTGGACCCACGAGGGCGAACGTCTTCTCCTGAAGAAGCAAGGATCCGCTCCGGCGATGGTCGCCGTGGCGCCGATGCCCGTCGGCACCGCACCGGTGCAGGCACCGGCACCGCCGCCCGCGTCCGCCCAGGTCCCCTCCGCGCCCGCCGCGGAAACCGGCTTGGTGGAGGTCCGGAGCCCCATGGTGGGGACCTTCTACCGCTCCGCCTCGCCCGACACCGCCCCTTACGTGGAAGAGGGTGGGCGAGTGGAGAAGGGCCGCACGATCTGCATCGTCGAGGCCATGAAGCTGATGAACGAAATCGAATCCGAGGTCTCGGGCACCGTGGTCAAGATCTGCGTGCAGAACGAGTCTCCTGTGGAGTTCGGGACCGTGCTCTTCCTCGTGAGGACCACCTGACCCCTATGACCATCGAGCAGCTCTTCAAGGAGATGGTCGATCGCGGATCCTCCGACCTGCACCTGCGGGTGGGAGTGCCCCCGGCGCTGCGCATCAACGGCGACCTGTTCCGCCTGCAGACCGACCGGGTGAGCCCGGAGGGCATGGAAAGCTACCTGGGCGTGATCATGAACCGCAACCAGCGCGCGCGGTTCGATTCCGACCTGGAACTCGACTTCGCGGTCGGGGTGCGCGGTCTGGGGCGGTTCCGCGTGAATGCCTTCCGGCAGCGCGGCACGCCGGCGCTGGCCATCCGCCACATCACCCAGACCATCCCCGCCTTCGACGGGCTCGGGTTGCCGGAAATCGTCCGGGACCTGGCCCTCAAGGAGCGGGGCCTGATCCTGGTGACGGGCACGACCGGATCGGGCAAATCCACCTCCCTGGCCTCGATGATCGACCATGTGAACGAAATGACCTCGTCGAACATCATCACCGTGGAGGATCCCATCGAATTCCTCTACCGCGACAAGCGGTCCATCATCAGCCAGCGCGAGGTGGGCTACGACACGCACAACTTCCCGAACGCACTGCGCGCCAGCTTCCGCGAGGATCCGGACACGATCCTGATCGGGGAGATCCGCGACCAGGAGACCATGCACATCGCCCTCCAGGCCGCCGACACCGGACACCTCGTGATGAGCACGCTGCACACGATGAACGCGACGGAGACCATCTCCCGCATCGTCTCCTTCTATCCACCCCACCAGCACCAGCAGGTGCGTCTCCTCCTGGCCAACACCCTGGTCGCGATCATCTCGCTGCGTCTGCTTCCCCGCAAGGACAAGCAGGGACGGGTGCCCGCCGCCGAGATCCTGGTGAACAACGCCGCCATCCACGACTACCTCGTGAATCCCGAGCTGACCCACATGATCGAACCTGCCATCCGCGAAGGGACGGCGCAGTACGGAAGCCAGTCCTTCGACCAGTCCATCTTCAAGCTGTTCACCGACGACGTGATCTCCTACGAAGTCGCGCTGCGCAGCGCTTCCAACCCCGCGGACTTCGAGCTGAAGCTGCGCGGCGTGGAAGGTGCCTCCGACCGGAGCTGGATGACCTGATGAAGAAGATCCTGATCGCGAACCGGGGCGAGATCGCGCTGCGCGTGATCCGCGCCTGCAAGGAGATGGGAATCCGGACCGTTGCGGTGCATTCCACCGCCGACGCCGATTCCCTCCACGTCAAGCTCGCCGACGAAGACGTCTGCATCGGACCGCCTCCGGGCAAGAAGTCCTACCTGGACATGATTCAGATCCTGTCCGCCGCGGTGCTCACCGGCGCGGACGCGATCCATCCCGGCTACGGATTCCTCTCCGAGAACGCGCGGTTCGCCGAGCTCGTCGGGAAGACCGGCATGAAATTCATCGGTCCTTCCCCCGAGGCGATCTCCCGGATGGGGGACAAGTCCGAGGCCAAGGACGCCATGCGCGCTGCGGGGGTTCCCACCATTCCCGGGTCGGACGGTCCCGTCAAGGACCTGGAATCGGCGAGGAAGTGGGCCAAGTCCGTCGGGTTCCCCATGATCGTCAAGGCGGTGGCCGGCGGCGGGGGGCGCGGGATGCGCGTGGTCCGCGACGCCAAGGAGCTCGAGACCCAGTTCCCGGTGGCCGTCGCCGAGGCCCAGGCGTGCTTCGGCAACGGCTCGGTCTACATGGAGCGGTACTTCGAACGCCCCCGCCACGTCGAGATCCAGCTGATGGCGGATTCGCGCGGGAACGTGGTGCACCTGGGCGAGCGCGACTGCTCGGTCCAGCGCCGCCACCAGAAGCTGGTGGAGGAGTCCCCCTCCCCGGCGGTTGACGACAAGATCCGTCAAGCCATGGGGAAGGCCGCCACCAAGGGCGCGAAGTCCGTGGGCTACGAGAACGCGGGCACCATGGAGTTCCTTCTCGACGAGGACGGCTCGTTCTACTTCATGGAGATGAACACGCGCATCCAGGTGGAGCATCCGGTGACGGAACTCGTCACCGGCGTGGACCTGGTCCGCGCCCAGATCCTGGTGGCCATGGGAGAGCCCCTCCCCTGGAAGCAGTCGGAGATCAAGGTCCAAGGCCATTCCATCGAGTGCCGGATCAACGCCGAGGACCCCTCCCAGGGGTTCCGGCCCTGTCCCGGACCCATCAAGGGACTGCACGTCCCGGGAGGCATGGGCGTGCGCTGGGACAGCCACATCTACTCGGGATACGTGGTTCCCCCGTACTACGATTCGATGATCGGAAAGCTGATCGTCCACGCGCCCGACAGGACCCAGGCGATCGAACGCATGATCCGCGTCCTGGACGAACTCGTGGTGGAAGGTCCCGCCACCACGGCGAACCTGCAGAGACGCATCCTCGATTCCAAGGTGTTCCGATCCGGAAAATTCACCACCAAGTTCATCGAGGAAAATCCCCAACTCCTGGAGGCATGAGCATGGTTCTCCGCCTCGTTCCCGTTCTCGCGCTCGCCACCATCGCCACGGCCTCGCAGGAGGCGGCCCGCATCTCCTACCTGGTGGGGACCGCGCAGGTCCGCAGGGGAGGGGCCAGCATTCCCGCCCGCGTCTCGCTCGCCTGTCGGGTGGGGGACACCATCGTCCTGTCCAAGGCGTCCCGGGCGGAACTTCGCTACCCGGACAACACCCTGCTGCGCCTGGAGGAGAATTCCAGGGCCGTCCTCACGCAGCGGACCAAGGACGTGCCCGAGCCGACTCTCCTGGGAGGGAAGGCGTGGGCCAACGTCCGGAAGATCGGGCAGGGAGGGACCGGGTTCGGAGTGCGCACCCCGACCGCGGTCGCCGCCGTTCGCGGCACCGTGTTCAGGGTTTCCGACGCCGATTCCAGCTCCAACGTCCGGTTGTACCAGGGGCGGGTGGACGTCGGTTCGGCCCGGTCCGACAGCGCGGCCCGGGCCCACGGCGAGGTGGATGGACCGCAGGAGGTCAGTCTGGAGAACTGGGTGCGTCTGCTGCGCGGAGAGGAAGTCACTTTCCGTCGCGACGGCACGTGGAACCGCGCCCGGTTCGACGTGGAGGCCGACCTCTCGGATCCATGGACCCGTTGGAACGCGAGCCGAGACAGCGCCGCGGGCCGCCCCTGGGCCTCGGACACCTCCGCCGCTTCGGGCGGTCCGGATCCATTCAAGGAATAGTCAGGCCGCCAGAAACGACGATTCCAGGTCCTTGCGCACCCCGGCCCGCACCCCGTGGGGAATGCGCGCCACGTCCATGTAGGCGTCCAGATGGCTCGGTGGCGGCTCCATTCCCACCAGCAGGTGGATGGAATCGGTGAGATTCTCGGCGCACCCTTCGTGGAGGACGTATCCCGCGCGCTCGGCGACGGGATCCGTCGATTCGATGGGCAGTCGGCAGTAGTGGCAGAGCCGCTCCACCAGGTGGGGACGCACCTCCTCCATGAACCGCAGGACCAGCGCACCGTCGTCGACGCCCATGGATCGAAGCTTCTCTCGCACCGAGGCGGAATCCATGGGGATGTGGCGAACCCTGAGCCGGATCGCTTCCAGCTGCTTTTCCTCGGGCCAGGTGGGAAATTCGATGTCCCACCGGAGATGGTCGAGCATGGCGGGCTGGCACGTCGGACAGATGGTGTGGGTCACCATCATGCCGTGCCTCGGCGCATCGTGCGACCATCCCCCGTCCTGGCGAAACCTGCCGCATTCGACGCACTGCACCATGTCCGGCCGGTCGAGTCGGAATTCCATGCAACATCCTACCATCGACGGGGGGCCGCCCGCCACCGATCCGGGTGGGTTCGGAGTCTTTTGACGGCTACTTTCACGTCACATGTCCATCACGCTTCGTTTCCTCGGCACCGGAGGATCCTTCGGTTGCCCGGTGGTGGGTTGCGGGTGCGCGGCCTGCCTTTCCCAGGACCCCAAGGACAACCGGTTGCGCGCCTCCGTCCTGCTGGAGTGGACTGGGTTCAGGGTCCTGGTGGACGCCGGACCGGACCTTCGCCAACAGTGCCTGAGGGAAGGGATCGACCGGATCGACGAGGTCTGGCTCACCCATGTCCACGCCGACCACACCAACGGAATCGACGACCTGCGGGTCTTCTGTTTCGGAGGCAGGACCATCCCCGTGCGCGGATCGGAAACGACCTTGGACGAGGTGAAGCGGCGGTATCCCTACGCCTTCCGCACCGAGATGGATCCGTCCGGCACGAGCCACCCCCTGCTGGTGCCGATCCCGCTGGAGGGACCGTTCACCGTGGCGGGAAAAACAGTGGTTCCCGTGCCGCTGCGCCATGGGCCCTTTCCCTGCACGGGGTTCCGTCTTGGACCCTTCGCCTACCTGACGGACCTCTCGGAGGTTCCTCCGGAATCGATGCCTTTGCTGGAAGGGGTGGAGTTCCTGGTCCTCTCCGCGCTTCGAGAAGAGCCGCATCCCACCCATCTCGACTTCGACCAGGCGATCCGATGGTCGCGAAGGATCGGGGCTCGAAGGACGTGGTTCACCCATTTCGCCCACGGCACGAAGCACGAAGACCTGGAAGGACGGTTTCCGTCCGGCATGGAGCCCGCCTGGGACGGGTCGCGTCTGGAGTTCCCGGATTGATCTTCCTGGACCACAACGCGGGAGCCCCGCCCCACCCGAAGGTCCGCGAGCGGTTGCGCGGCCTGCTGGAGGGGGACGGGTGGGCGAATCCTTCGAGCCCGCACGCGGCAGGTCGCGCCGCGAAGGAGATCGTGGAGGAGGCGAGGGAGCTGGTGGCCCTCTCGGTGGGGGGGGCGCCGACCCAGGCGACCTTCACGAGCGGCGCCACGGAGGCCAACGCGGCGGCGCTGCGGCATTGGGCTCTGCGGTCCACGGGAGGCGGAACCATCGCCTGCACCCCGGTGGAGCACCCGTCGGTGTCCGACGCGCTGCACCGTCTGGAACGCGAAGGCTGGATCCTGCGTCGGTCGCCCGTGGACCGGCGAGGCCGGATCCCTCCCGAGTGGATCGGATCCGCGCTGGACGGCGAGGTGGCCTTCGCCGTCTGCATGAGCGCCAACAACGAAACCGGTGTGTCGCATCCCTGGAGGGATTGGGCGGCGGAGTGCGGGCGTCGGGGCATTCCCCTGCACGTGGACGCGACCCAGTCGTGGGGACGCGAGGAGATCGGTGTCCGAGGGATCCGGGGATCCGTCGCGTGGTCGGGCCACAAGGTGGGAGCGCTCGCGGGCGCGGGTGTGCTCTGGCTTTCCGAGACCCGGGGATTTTCGGGTTTGGCCGAAGGCGGTCCGCAGGAGCGGGGACGCCGCGCGGGGACGGAATCCGTCTTGGCCATCGCCTCCCTGGGCGAGGCCGCACGCCTGGTGCTTTCCGGATCCCCGTGGCGGGAATGGGCCGGATGGAGGGAGACCCTGTGGCAGGCCGTGGCCGATGTTCCCGGGATTTCGCGGACCGTGGAGGCCTGCGACGCACTGCCCAACACGCTGCACCTGGGGCTTCCGATGCGCGCCGAGACCGCCGTGATGCGGCTCGATCTCGAGGGCGTGGCGGCATCGGCGGGCAGCGCCTGCGCATCCGGGTCCATGCGGCCCTCGCCCGTTCTCCTGGCCATGGGGTGGAGCGAATCGGAGGCCTCCCGGGGTCTTCGGCTGTCGGTGGGACACGCGGTGGACGAGGGGGGCGTACGGCGTGCCGCCGAGATCCTGCGGAGCGTGCTGACGAAGTAGCTTTGCCGACCGAGATCGAGCGTCGGGGGCCGGGTGGCCGCTGGAGTCAAATCCAGAGGACGCGGGCACCACAGGACAGCCAGCCGACGGTTGGGGCGCTTGTTTTAATGTCTTCCCTGTGGACGTTGCCGAAGTACCTTGCCTTCCGAGATCGAGCGTCGGGGGCCGGGTGGCCGCTGGAGTCAAATCCAGAGGAACTTCCGGGCACCACAGGACAGAGTGCCAGCTAACGGCTGGGCGCGGCAACGCGACGGAAAGTGCAACAGAGAAGAGACCGCCGATGGGTCCGATAGGACCACAGGCAAGGGTGAAACGGTGGGGCAAGAGCCCACCGCTTTCCTGGCGACAGGGAAGGCAAGGCAAACCCCACTCGGTGCAAGGCGAACAGCAGAGGGCCCGAAAGGGCACAGGGGTGGTCCGCTCCCAGCGCTGCGGGTAGCCGCTCGAGGCCGCCGGCGACGGCGGTCCCAGATAGATGGCCACCGGTCCGCGGGAGACCGCGGATGCCACAGAACCCGGGGTACAGGCCCCCGGCTCGATCTCTTCGCTCCGCCATTCCCTACGGTCGCTGGAGGATCGTTCCCGACGAATCGTCCACGCGCAGGCAAAAGGGCAGGCCCGCCGTCCGCCTCCAGTAGAGCGGTGCGCCGGTGCACCCCGAGCAGGAGAGCACCAGGGTGTCGCCTTCGAAATGGTGGGAGAGGGGAAGCTCCTTGGCGAACACCAGGAC